>CACWLH010000020.1 GCA_902761625.1 uncultured Erysipelotrichaceae bacterium | reverse complement strand
TCGCTGTAACCTTCTTTTCCTTGTCCAGAGTCAGAACATCGCATCCGAGGTAGGATGTCTTTGCTTCATTTGTTGATGTGTAGAGAACTGTCACATCAGCGCCTGATTCAACATGCTTGTCCAGAACTGTGCTGTAGTCGATGCTGTACATGAAGTAGCTCGGTGCGACAACAACATACGGGTTGTGGTCACGTTCGATATACTGCATGTTCAGGATGAAGTTTGCGACGTCATGATTGTATACAGGTGAGGAGAAGCTCTTTTCACCATAGAGGATACGGAGCTTTCCGCGCTTAGAGTTGATGTTGTAAGCTGTGCCTTCGCCCAGATGTTCAATCAGGTTGCGGGGCTTTTCCTTACAGTAGACCTGAACGCTGTTGATGCCGGAGTTTGTCATGTTGGACAGGACAAAGTCTACGACACGATAGCGGCCGAGGATTGCAATCGCGGGTACCGGACGATAATCGCCAAGACCGTCGACTGTGGCAACGTTGTCTTCAAAATTGATAATTCCCAGTGCTTTCATCCTAGCTTCCTCCAATTACTCCACGAATTTCTTCGCCACAAGCTCGATGCCTTCGCTGTCTGCGGAGCCTACCGATACGCCCGGAGCGATTTCAACGTCATCAGCGACGATGCAGCGTGTGACCTTTGCGCCTTCGCCGATCTTTGCGCCAGGGTTGATCACGGAATCAACAACAACCGCGCCTTTGCCGACTACGCAGTTTGTGCCGAGAACAGAGTTCTTGACTGTGCCGAGGATAACGCTGCCCTGTGTGATCAGGGAGTTGTCAATCTTCGCATCCTCACCGACATACTGCGGCAGAGCATTAACATCTTCTGTATAGATCTTCCATGTCTCATCGCCGAGGTCGAGCTCGTTATTGTGCTTGAGCAGATCCATGTTGGATTCCCAGAGTGAATCAACAGTTCCTACATCCTTCCAGTAGCCCTTGAATCTCCATGCAGCGAGCTTTCTGTTGTCGTTGAGATATGCAGGGATGATGTCCTTGCCGAAGTCGTGGTTGGAGCCTTCCTTCTTGTCATCAGCGAGCAGATACTTTCTCAGTGTCTTGTATGTGAAAATGTAAATACCCATTGATGCGAGAGTGGATTTCGGATGAGCCGGCTTTTCCTCGAACTCATAGATCATGTCGTTTTCGTCACAGTTCATGATACCGAAACGGGTAGCTTCCTTGAGGGAAACTTCAAGAACAGCGATGGTTGCGTCAGCCTGCTTTTCCTGATGATATTTCAGCATCTTGTCATAGTTCATCTTGTAGATGTGGTCACCGGACAGAATCAGAACATATTCGGGATCAACCTGATCAAGGAAGTCGATATTCTGTGTAATCGCATCTGCGGTTCCTCTGTAGACTTCGAATCCCTTCTGGTCTCTTTCACGCGGTGTGAGTACGTATACGCCGCCATCGTTGATATCAAGACCCCAGAACTGGTCTTTTGCAACGTAAGAGTTCAGAAGTACTGATTCGTACTGTGTCAGAACACCGACTGTGGAGATACCGGAATTCGCACAGTTGCTGAGTGGAAAGTCGATAATACGGTATTTTCCACCGAAGTGGACAGCCGGCTTAGCGACTTTTTTGGTCAAGTCCAAAAGACGGGTACCTCTTCCGCCTGCAAGGATCATGGCCGCCATTGTGTTAGCTCTCATTATTTTGCCTCCTGCAATACTTAAATGACACATTCATTATATTACAGACTGTGACTTTTCGGAAATGTAAAAGCATGCAATTCAACTAAATCACAGAAAAAAATGACCGTGTGTGTACGGTCATTTCATCAGATAATCTCTGACAGTGCTGATGAAATAGAGCGAGCCGGTGATGACTACCGTCCCCTCCTGTGCAAATCGCTTTGCTTTTTCAATCGCAGTATGCCAGTCATTTTCAATCACGCCATGTTCTGAAACAAGATCATCCGTTGTATCGGCGCGGTAATAATCAAACGCCGTCACGATCAACAGATCCGCATATTCCTCCAGCATGGAAGCCATCTGCCTGCCCGGTTTGTCACGCAATGCGCTGAACACAACCGCCAGCGGCTTTTTCAGATGTCTCAAGGATGCGCATAATGCATGGATTCCCTCCTCATTATGGGCCCCGTCCAGAATCACATCCGGATGTTCTGACACCTTTTCAAAGCGTCCCTTCCATGTACATTGCGCAATCGCTTCTTTCACCTTCACGCATGTGATGTCAAAGCCGAGAAAGCGGATTGCCGCAAGCGCCATGGCCGCATTTGCCTTCTGATATTCGCCACCGCTGATTTCATAGCGCACATTGTGATATTCCATCTCGCCTAAGCCAAGATCGCGGAAGTTTTCAAGCCTGAGTGCGGCGGCATGCATCATACCTGCACGCAGGCGTATCACCCGTTCACATTCCGGTTTCACATAGCCGAAAATGCAATGGCCGTAAGGCTTGATGATGCCCGCTTTTTCAAAGGCGATCTGGCTCAGTCTGTCACCCAGCACAGCCATATGGTCATATCCGATCGTGGTGATGATCGATAACAGCGGATTCTCAATGATGTTGGTATTGTCCAGCCGGCCGCCAAGGCCCGTCTCAATCACCGCATAGTCCACATGCATGTCACGGAACCATTCAAAAGCGATCAGTGTATCTATCTCAAACATGCCCAGATCATATGTTTCAATGATCTCCATATTCTTTTCAAGATATTGATTGAACACCTCTTCCGCAATCCATTCATCATCGATTCTGATCCGGTCAAAATGAGCGCTCAGATGAGGCGATGTGAAGGTGCCGGTGCGAAAGCCCAGCGCATTCAGAGCCGCGCGGATGTAATTGACGGTGCTGCCCTTGCCGTTGGTGCCGGCAACGTGAATGATCTTCAGCTCATTCTGCGGATTGCCAAGCTTTGCGCAGGCTTTGCGCAGCGGTTCCAGGCCATGGTAGCGGTTGGCTCTTGCCATCACCCAGTATTGATCTCTCTTATTGTTTTCCATAGATATTGGGAATCTGCCAGTCCACCGGTGTCAGTCCTTTGCTCACAAGGAATTCATTGGCCCGCGAGAAGTGGCGGCAGCCGAAGAATCCATTGTATGCGGAAAGCGGCGAGGGATGCGGCGCCTCCAGCACAAGATGTCTTGAACGGTCAAGCATCTTCGCCTTGCTGCGGGCATCTCTTCCCCAGAGCAGAAAGACAACCGGTTCCTTCTTTTCATTGATGCGCATGATCGCATGGTCAGTGAAGATTTCCCAGCCTTTGCCGGCGTGGGAGCGCGGTCTTGAATCCTGTACGCTCAATACCGTATTGAGCAGAAACACACCCTGAGCCGCCCAGGGCATGAGATAGCCGTTGTCGGGTATAAAACAGCCGAGATCATTCTGAAGCTCCTTATAGATATTCTGCAGACTCGGCGGCACCGGAACCCCGGGATTGACCGAGAAGCACATGCCGTGCGCCTGGCCCTTCTGATGATAGGGATCCTGGCCGAGAATCACGACTTTCACATCATTGATATCGCAGTTTTCAAAAGCTGCGAAGACCTGCTGCTTGGGCGGATAGATCGCCTTTGTCTCATATTCTTCGTGAATGAAGGCAGCCAGCCGCAGAAAGTAAGGCTGCTGCCATTCCTCTTTCAGCCATGGGGTCCAGCTGTTCTTTCTCATGCGAACGGATCTCTCCTCTTTGATTTTCTGAGCAGAACGATACCCCCGATCACGGCAATCAAAGCCACCGCGATGCCGCCGACATAAGGCCAGGGACTGACCGGTTTTGCGGCAGGGGTTTCATCGTCTGTGTCAATGGGCACACTCTGGGAAGGATCAAATGTTGCCACCCATGCGTCCACATCCTTTTCAACCAGTTCGAACGGTCTGTCGCCATAGGTCAGAAGCACCTCATTGAAGGCGGTCATGTCAAACTGGCTGCCAAGTGCTTTCATCGCCTTATCGCGGATGGTCATAAACTGGGCAAGGCCAGCGCCATAGGGCACGATCACACCCGGTGTTTCCATGACGAAGTCATAAAGATCCGCAGCCATCGAGGAATTCAGACCGATATCCTCAAGATAGGAGCCAAGCTCTTCCGCACTCCAGCCCAGCGCATTGACGCCGATATCGCAGGCTGCGTTCATCGCATAGGAAAGTGAAGTGTTGATGCGGTTGTATTCGATCGCCGCCTCATTCATGCCGCTGTAGCTCCATGCATTATCCTCAGCGTACATCGCCCAGCCTTCCGTGTAGCCGATGTTGCTCAAAGCGCTGCGTACCAGAGCCGGTTTTGTATTCAGATACCATGTGACCTGGTAAAGATGACCCGGGAAGCCCTCATGGGCAAGGGTGCTGTAAAGCTCGTTGACATCCGCGACATTGTCGCCGTTGATCTTGACGACATTTTCCTCGATGTAATCCACCGGAGGCTGCAGATAATAGGCAACGATACCGTCCGAAGCGACCGCCGGATCAAGGTAGGAAGCCTTGTATCTGACTTTCGGTCCTTCCGGATACACGCTCATGTTTTTCTCATGGAAAGCGATGATCTCTTCCGGATCGCTGATATCAACGGTATCCTCAAACTCACTGTCCGATTCCGTTGAATAAACCAGCTTGATGTAATTGTTGATCTCGGTTTTCAGATAGGCAGTGCAGATATCCAGAATCTCCTGCGGTGATTTGTCAGAGCTCGCCTTGAATTTTGTGCGGGCTTCATAATACTCTTTTCCGCCGGGCAGATCGGCAATGCTCACGCCGTCCTTTCTGGTTCCGCGCCAGCCTTCCAGCCGCTGTGCAGCCCTTTGATATGCGGGAATATAGGAATTGAACAGGATCTCTCTGTTTCTTGCTTTGTATGCTTCTCTTTCGCTGTCGCTCAGGCCTTCAAACGCATCAATATTTTCCTCAAAAATCACAATCAGCGGATTGTCATCGGTGCGTTTGACAAACTTGTCAATCGCATCAAGGGTTGAATCCAAAGCGCCGTCTGTCATAAACACGCCATGTTCCACCTGCTTTGCGGTGATGTCAAGAGCGCCGTCAATCATGCCGGAAACACTTTCCAGCACGGCAAGATAATCATCGATATCCTCTTTTTCATAAAAGACAAATTCGGTGAAATTGGTCGGCAGATTGTCAATCAGACCTTCGCTGGGCACAAACCACCAGTCATAATCCGGATAGGAATTCAGCTCGATCAGCCTCTCGCACGTGAATCTGAACGTGTCATAATCGTGCTGCTGGGTCGGACTGAGTGAATCGTAATCAAACGATTCCAGCTTTTCCAGCGATTCTTTTGCGTCATTCACCGCTTCCTCATAATCCTCCCAGGCGGCCGTGCCGATGATCGGTTCCGGCTTTTCAATGCCATAGGCGGCATAATCGCGCAGGGTGAAATGCATGGTTGTATAGTCGGACTCCATGGCTTCCCTGAATTCATCCATCATGAATTCATCAAACGCGGGATCGCCGGCATTTTCAGCGGATACGGGAATATATCCTGAAACTGCCACAGCAATACCGAGTACCGCCGCAATCATTTTTTTCATTATTTCCATCATGAAACCTCCGTTTCGTAAAAAGTATATCATTATTTCACATTCAAAAAGAGGGAGCTTTCCGTTCTCCCTCTGTTCTGTTTTTAAGAATTCAGCGCACTTACCTGGCACAGACATAAAGACTGAGCGCCGGCACCTTCACCTCTGAGAAGGTTTCTTCCTTGGTCTGCCCGTTTTCATCAAAGATGATTTTCCAGCCCGGTCCGAAATTGTAATATCTGTCATCAAACGTCGGATTGATGATCACCTTGAGAACTTCGGTCTCATTGGCGGGATCAGAACATGTGATCTCATAGAAAATCACACCTCCCTCAGCCACGGAAAGACGCACATATTTTTCAATCTGCCTGGAGAAATGCAGACGGAATCCTCTGTATTTCTTTCTCAGCGCAATCGCTTTTTTCGTATATTCGATGATATGCGAATTATAAACCGCCCTGCGCCAGTCCATCTGGTTGATATGATCCCCGGCATTGTAGGAATTTGAATTGTTGCGCTTTGTATCCGCAAATTCAAAACCGGCATGAATGAACGGAACACCCTGGGCCACCATGGTGCAGGCAATCATGAGCTTCTGGCGCTTCTGTCTGGTCGTTCTGTCCTCATTGCTGCAGCATGCGTGCATTTTGTCCCATGCGGTCGAATTGTCATGGGTTTCGATGGCATTGATCGACTTGTCCGGTGAATCAAAGCGCATATAATACGGATCCTTGAGCACATTGCCGCAAAGCGCGGACAGTGTTCCGAAAGACAGGCCGAGATCGCCGGTCACATAGCCTTTGACATATTTCTGATCATCGGCGGTCTTTCCCTTGATCATATCGCGGAAGAAATCATTGAAATGCCCGATGTTGGGCATCTTGTCCTGATTCTGGATGGTCGCCTTCAAAGAGGAATCCAGAATGGTGGGCATATCCCATCCCTCGCCATAGACCATTGCCGAAGGTTTGACGCTCTGAATGGTTTCACGGACCGCATTCATGGTGTCGATGTCAAGAATTCCCATCAGATCAAAACGCATTCCGTCAATGCCGTAGATGGACATGATTCTGCGCACCGCATCGATGATGAACTTCCTTGCCATCGGTTTTTCGGAAGCGAAATCATTTCCGCAATAAGTGCCGTTGGAAAGGAATCCGTTTGCATTGTAGCGGAAGTAATAATATGGCAGCACCGCATGGAATGAGGAGGTTTCAACGTTGTAAAGATGATTGAACACCACATCGAAATTGACTCTGAGTCCATGCTTGTGCAGACGGCATACAAGTGTTTTGAGCTCTCTGACTCTTGCATATGGATTGTCCGGATCGCTGGAATAGCTGCCTTCGGGGGTGATGAACTGCATCGGATCATAGCCCCAGTTATATCCGTTTTCGGTATGGAACTCATCCACCGTGCAATAATCCATGACCGGCATCAGCTGCACATGGGTCACACCGAGAGAAGCGAGATAGGAAAGACCGGTGGGCATGTTTTCATAGGCAGTATTTTCCTGGGAAAGCGCCCCGAATGTGCCGTTTTCTTCGGTTCCGGTCAATGAGGAGGATGTCATGTCACGCACATTTGCCTCATAGATCACCGCATCCGTGCCGCTGACTTCCTCAAGCGGATAATCCTGGATTCTTGAAATCTCATCCAGATCAATGACTGCGCTCTCACGTCCGTTGCCGGTGCTGCTGGTTCCATAGGGATCCACGCATTCCACAACCTCGCCGTTTCGTTCCACGAAATATGTGTAAGTCGCATATTTGAGATTGGTAATGATCCGCTTGCGCCAGACGCCCTTGTCGCCCCTGCTCATCGGGTAGCTTTCCAGCGTGCCGTGATTGCGGATGCGCAATGTGACGCTGACCGCGGTCGGCGCCCACAATGCAAAGTCGGTATGGGTCCAGTGATATGTGGCTCCCAGATCATCGCCGTTATAGAAGAAACGGTCGTTGAACTGCTTCGTGTTGACGATCATGCGGTATTCAAGGGGCACGGAAAGGCCATGAGCCTCACGTACATGGTAGGAAGTGCCAAAAACCAGACCGGCCGGACAGGTCAGATTGTATCTGACATAGCCTGAATGCTCTTCAATGCCGGTAACCAGCAGCTGCGTGCTGTAGCCTTTGTCACCTGTAATATAGAAACTCTCTGACCTGCCGCCGTAGAAATTCCGGTTGATATGAACCGTCACTTTGCCGAAGTCATCGAGGTATGCATTCATACTTGGCATAAGTCACCTCCCTAACTGTGAAAAGGCGCCAAGAAAGCTGGCGCCTGCCGTTGTCAAATGCTCAATTTTTCGAGGTTCCAGATTTCCTTTGCATATTCCTCAATGGTTCTGTCACTGGAGAAATAGCCGGATTTCGCAATGTTGACCAGGCAGCTGCGTGCCCATGCATTGCGGCTCAGGTACCTTCTTTCGATCTCATCCTGCGCTTTCAGATAGGAATCGAAGTCAGCGAGAACGAAGAATTCGTCATTCTTCATCAGGATTTCATCGAAGATGATACGGAAATCGTCATTGTTGGAAGACCATGTTCCATCGACCAGTGAATTCATGACTTTTCTGATTCTCTGATCACCATCGAAATAGCCGCGGGCATTGTATCCCCAGCGGATATTATTGATATCATCAACGGTCATACCGAAGATGACATCGTTGTCTCTGCCGACCAGCGCGTCAATCTCAACGTTTGCGCCGTCCATCGTGCCGATCGTGATCGCGCCGTTCATCATGAACTTCATGTTGCCGGTGCCGCTGGCTTCCTTGCCGGCGGTGGAGATCTGTTCGGAAATATCAGTTCCCGGCACAAGGACCTCGCTCATTGAAACGTTGTAGTTGGGCAGGAAGACAACCTTGATCATGCCGTTGACATCCGGATCATTGTTGATCTTCTTGGCAACGCAGTTGATCAGCTTGATGACCTTCTTCGCAAAGACATAGCTTGAAGCCGCCTTGGCAGCGAAGATATATGTGTGCGGATACATTCTGTAATTCGGATCCGACTTGATACGCTGATAACGGTAGATGATATTAAGGACATTGAGCAGCTGTCTCTTATAGGCATGCAGTCTCTTGGCCTGGACATCGAAAATGGATTCCGGATCAACTGTGACACCGGTTCTTTCACGGATAAAGTCCGCGAGGATCTGCTTGCGCTCCGCCTTGACAGTGAGGAACTGCTGCTGTGTCTCGATCTCATCGACGTGTCTCATCAGGCCTTCCAACTGTCTGTAATCAGATTCATAGCCGGTGCCGATCTTTGAGCCGATCAGTTCTCTGAGCTGCGGGTTGCTGTAAAGCATCCATCTTCTCGGAGTGATACCGTTTGTCTTGTTAGAGAAACGCTCCGGATAGATCCGGTAGAAATCACGGAACAGATCATTCTTCAGAATTTCACTGTGGATTCTGGCAACACCGTTGACACTGTGCGAGCCGATGATGGCAAGATGCGCCATGTGCACCTGGTCATCGCGGATGATCGCGCAGCGGTCAGCCATTGAATAATCATCAGGGAAACGTTCTCTGACATAGTTCTTGAAGCGGCGGTCGATTTCCTCCATGATCATGTAAATTCTCGGAAGCAGGATCTGGATATACTTGACCGGCCATTTTTCAAGCGCTTCGCTCATGACTGTGTGGTTTGTATAAGCCATGACTTCCTTGACGATTTCCCATGCGTCATCCCACTGATATCCGTGGTTGTCCATGAGGACACGCATCAGTTCACAGATGGAGAGAACCGGATGGGTATCGTTGAGCTGGATGGCAATGTGCTTGCCGAGATCATCCAGATTGTCATATGTTTTGAGATAGCTGTTGAGAATGCTGTTGATGCCTGCGCAGACGAAGAAGTACTGCTGCTTCAGACGCAGATACTTGCCTTCCTCGGTGGAATCGTCCGGATAGACGTTCAGGCAGATGTCATCAACATCGGAAAGATATTTGCGGTAGTCAACTCCGCGCGGAGCGATATCCGCAGGTTCAGCACTCCATAAACGGAGTGTGTTTGTCATCTTTGTGTTGGCGCCGACCATGGCCATGTCATAGGGCACCGCGAGAATATGGGTGGCGTGAACATGCTTGAAATGCATGTCGCCCTTTTCATCATAGGAAACTTCAAGGCTTCCATAGAGCTTGACATCCACGGAATGCTTCGGCTTGCGGATTTCCCATGGATTGCCGATACGCAGCCACATATCAGGAACTTCAACCTGCTCGCCGGCATGGTTGATCATCTGTCTGAACAGACCTGCGCGGTAACGGATGCAGTTGCCGTTGACCGCATAATTCAGCGAAGCCGCCGAATCCATAAAGCAGGCAGCCAGTCTTCCCAGACCGCCGTTGCCAAGTCCCGGATCCGCCTCGAGCTGTGCAATCGAGTTGTAATCAAGGCCGAGTTCACTCAGACCTTCGACGACGGTATCATAGATCCCGAGATTCTGAAGATTGCTTGTCATCAGTCTGCCGAGCAGGAATTCCATGGAGAAATAGTAAACCTGCTTCGCACCGGTCTCATTCTCCTTTACCTTTGTATCCTTCCAGTTGACATTGGCATAATCACGCACCATCTCACCGAGGACCAGATACTGTTCCGTGGGATGTGCCTCTTCAGGGGTGGTGCCGTAGGACTCGATAATCTTTCTGGTGAATTCTTTTTTGAATTCGCTTTTGTCTTTAAACATAAGAAGTACCTTTCTAATTTTGCGGGTCTAAGCGGATTTGGCGCCCTTCCCGGTTTTCTTTTCAGCCGGTTTCTTTTTTGCAGAAGTCTTAGCCTTTGATGAAGCGGCTTTTTCTTCTGTTTTCAGAGCTTTTTTCGCGGCGGATGCCTTCTTTCTGGCTTCCTTTTTCTTGTCCACCAGCAGGTAAATCGCTGACCAGGGTGCAATCCTGATGTCAATCACATCCGCAAAGTGTGCATTTCTGTCAGGATTCTTCCTCGAAACTACCGGATAATAATTGCACATATTGCATCCATCGTAAATATCTTTTTCAGAATTAAGAATTTCCGTATAGGTGCCTTCGCACGGAACCGGAATCGTATATTCCTCATAAGACTGCGCGGTGTTGTTCAGTATGCACACGATCGCTTCTTTTTCATCTTCGCGGTAAAAACTGTAAATGCTCTGCTTTGCATTGTCTGCATCAATCCACGCGAATCCCTTTCCATTCACATAATCATATTTATACATGCATGGATGGGATGTGTAAATATGGTTCAGATCGGTGAAATATCTCATAAACGCATCGTGACGCGGATAATCGAGCAAAAACCAATCCAATTCCTTATTTTCGTCAAATTCACGGAAAGACGCAAGCTCGTTACCCATGAAATTCAGCTTCTTGCCCGGATGGGCGAACATGTATGCATAGAGATTTCTGACCTGCGAGAACTTCGCATCATAATCTCCCCACATACGGTCAATAATGGTTTTTTTGCCATGGACATTCTCGTCATGGCTTAATGGCAGCATGAATCTTTCACTGTAGAAGTAAGCCATCGAGAAAGTCAGTTTGTTGTGATCCCAGATTCGGTAAAGCGGGTCAACACTGTAATACTTCAAAGTATCGTTCATCCATCCGAGGTCCCACTTGTAATCAAATCCCAGGCCGCCGTCCAGCGTATTCCAGGTGACTTTCGGGAAATCGGAACTGTCCTCGGCGATCAGCATAAGCGACGGGAATGCCTGAGACAGATACCAGTTCATCCGTCTCATGAAGGCAAGGGAGCCCTCGTTGGTGCCGCGGTCGGAGTTGCCTCCCCAATAGATGAGGTTGCTGACAGCGTCAATGCGGATGCCGTCAATATGATAGATCTCGCACCAGAAGGCTGCCGCTGACATCAGGAAGGAGCGGACCTCCTCATTCCAGAGATCGAAATTCATCGTTCCCCATTGTGATTCCGCGTCATTGACATCTTTGTATTCATACAAAGGCTCACCGTCGAAATATCTCAGCCCGAACGCATCCTTGACAAAGTGCACAGGCACCATATCCATGATGATGCCGATGCCCTCTCTGTGGCATGCGTTGACAAACGAAGCAAATTCTGTCGGGTTTCCATAGCGGCTGGTTACTGAAAAATAGCCGCTTGCCTGATAGCCCCATGATCCGTCAAACGGATATTCGTTGAGCGGCATCATTTCGATATGTGTGAAGCCTCTTTCCTTGACATAAGGAATCAGATGCTCCTCGAGTTTGCTGTATGTAAAGGGGAAACCCTGATCCTTCATCCAGCCTCCCGCATATACCTCATAAATGCTCACGGGTCTGTCGAAATTTTTTGTTCTGCTCTTCATCCATGTCTGATCAGACCATGAAATATCGTTCAGATTGTATACTTTTGATGCATTTTCAGGGCGTGTCTCACTGTAGAAAGCATACGGATCGGATTTATACAGTGTATTTCCGCGCGCATCCTCAATCTGATATTTATATGATTCCCATTCTTTGACACCGGGGATGAACACACTCCAGATACCGGTATAGCCGGTATTGTGCATATCAACCGGATTGTAGCCCCAGCCGGTGAAAGAGCCGATCACACTGACCTTTCTTGCATGAGGCGCATATACGGTAAAACGAACTCCCTCGCTTCCTTCATATGAAAAATGCGCACCAAAAAACCGGTACGCATCAATGCAATGTCCTCTGTGAAAGCTGTCTATGATCTTCGCGTGGTCCATATGATCCTCCTGAAACCAACTACAATGAAAATTGCACGTTAAAAAATCATCTATGCCAAGCTGTCAAAGTATACCGTATAATCATAAAAATCTCAACGTCCCGCAGATAAAAAATACTTGAACTTATCCGTTTTTTCTCATACATGTTATGCGCATCTTTACAGATCATGCAATCATGAAATGTGCAGAATATCATGTTCTGTGCATATTTTTATTTTTCCGCAAACGGAAAAAAGACACCGTCATCAATGACGGTGCCCTTCAGGAAATATTTTCAGTGATCAGGAAAGGATCGGCTTGCAGGCTTCCGCAAGAGCATCCTTTTCAGCCTGGGCCTCAGCGAGATCCTTGCCGAGGGTTGTGAAGTATGTCTTGACCTTCGGTTCTGTTCCGGAAGGACGGACGATTACGGTAGCGCCGTCCTCGAGGCTGTAAATCAGAACGTTTGCCTTGGGCAGACCTGTCTCCTCAGGCTTGAGGTAGTCTGTGACCTTGACAACAGCCTTGCCTGCGAACTCGGTCGGCGGAGTTGTACGGAGGCCTTCCATGATGGAAGCCATCTTGTCCATGCCGGAGAGTCCCGGGAATTCGAAGCTGTCAACCTTGTTCAGGTAACGGCCGTACTGTGCATAGATTTCTTCCAGTCTCTGCTTGATGGAGGAACCGATGCTTCTGTAATATGCAGCCATTTCACAGATCAGCATGGAACCGATGACCGCGTCCTTGTCACGGACATACGGTCCGGCCAGATAGCCGTAGCTCTCTTCGAAACCGAAGATGAATCTGTCAACCTCACCGGCAGCTTCGAGCTGTGCGATCTGATCGCCGATCCACTTGAAGCCGGTCAGTGTATGACGCAGTTCAACGCCATAATGTTCCGCAACCTTGTCAGCCAGCGGTGTGGAAACGATGGACATGACAGCCACGGGCTTTTCAGGCATGGTGCCCTTTTCGATTCTGCCTGCGCAGATGTAGTCCAGCAGCAGAACGCCCATTTCGTTACCGGAAACAAGCTCATAGGAGCCATCCGGACACTTCATGGCGATACCGACACGGTCAGCGTCCGGGTCAGTTGCGAGCATCAGATCAGCGCCGACTTCCTTCGCCAGTTCGAGGCCCTTCTGCAGAGCTTCGAAGATTTCAGGGTTCGGATACGGGCAGGTTGTGAAGTAACCGTTCGGATATTCCTGCTCCGGAACGATGGTGATGTCGGTGATGCCCATATCATTGAGAACATGGGTAACCGGAACAAGACCTGTGCCGTTGAGCGGTGAATAGACAAGCTTGAGTCCTGCTGTCTTGCAGAGGCCCGGTCTGACCTGTCTGGCTTCGATTGCCTTGTAGAATTCATCGAGACAGTCCGGTCCGACGAACTTGATCAGTCCCTTTTCAACGCCTTCCGCGAAGGAGATGAACTTAGCACCGTTGAGAACGTCTGTCTTCTGGATGGAATCATAAACAATCGCAGCCGCATCGTCTGTCATCTGGCAGCCATCCGGTCCATAAGCCTTGAAGCCGTTGTACTTGGCGGGGTTATGGGAAGCGGTGATCATGATACCTGCATTGCAGTTATAATAACGTGTTGCGAAGCTGAGTGCGGGAACAGGCATCAGTTCATCATAGATTCTGACATTGATGCCGTTGGCAGCCAGAACACTGGCCGCATCTCTGGCGAACTTCCAGCCCTTGAGACGGCTGTCATAGCTGATTGCAACAGTCTGTGTGCCGCCCTGTGTGAGAACCCAGTCAGCGACACCCTGTGTTGCCTGTCTGACAACCCAGATGTTCATTCTGTTTGTGCCCGCGCCGAGTGTTCCGCGCAGTCCGGCTGTACCGAATTTCAGGGCAACCGCGAATCTTTCCTTAATCTCGTCATCGTTGTCCTGGATGCCGAGCAGTTCCGGCTTCAGATCGCAGTCTTCCAGATCCGCTTCAAGCCAGCGTTTGTACTCATCAAGATACATTGTTTTCAACCTTTCCTTTCGAATTATGTTCAATGATACATTTGTTAAAAAAGGAGACGCTCAGAGCGTCTCCCTTTTGTGCGTCAACTTTAATTAAGCGATGACTTTCTGAGCACGAAGAACATCTTCGATTGTCTGAACAGCGACATCTTCGTCTTCACCCTCACAGGAGACTGTGATTTCGGACTGTGTCGGGATGCCCAGGGACATAACGCCCATGATGGACTTCATGTTGACTGTACGGCCCTTGTAGGAAACCTTGACTTCACTCTTGAACTTGCTGGCTGCATTGACTGCAACTGTAGCAGGGCGTGCATGTAATCCGACCGGGTCAATAACTGTTACTGAAATCTCTTTCATTATTAATTTACCTCCACTGATTGACTAAATGTATTTTATAACATCATGTCTGAACCCGCAAGCGGTTACATTCTTTTCTTAATAGTTGCCGCGGGTTTTACATTCCTGCAAATTGTCTCAGCCAAACGGTTCAGTCTGCGCTCTTTTCTCTGATATTCCAGTTGTAACGGCAGTACAGAAGCATTTTTTCCTTCAGCTTCGCACTGATTTCAGGATCGAAGCAGCCGGGCAGCGCACGCCATGTCCATGCCGGCTGTCTGCCGGAAGGATCATTGAAACGGGCTTTGGAGCCAAGTTCCAGAAGGTCCTGCATCTGCACAATGGCAAGATCCGACTGGCAGCTGTAGACTCCTCTGAGCATGCCCCAGGTGAAGCCTTCCTCTTTGTTCAGGCCAAGATACTGCGCTGCACGCTGGATTCTTCCCTTGTTTTCCTTTGCCTCTTTCCAGCCCGTCAGGGTGTCATTGTCGTGGGTTCCGGTATATACGACGGAGTTTTTCTCATACTGGAACGGCATATAATATCCGCCCGGATCATTGGGATCAAAGGCATACTGGATGATCTTCATGCCCGGCTGACCGCTTTCTTTGACCAGCGCCTTGAGCTCATCGGTGAGCTGGCCGAGATCCTCGAGGATTAATTGCTTGCCGCCAAGGCGTTCCTCCATCTTTCTGAAAACTTCCAGTCCCGGTCCCTGACGCCAGTGTCCGTTTGAGGCATCGGGATCATTGGCAGGTACCGCATAATAGGAAAGATATCCCTGGAAATGGTCAATGCGGATCACGTCGAACACGCGCGACATATAATCAACTCTTTTGATCCACCAGTCATATCCGGTATTGCGCAGATAGTCCCACTTGATCAGCGGGTTGCCCCATTTCTGTCCTTTCGGGTGCGCTCCATCCGGTCCGAATCCGGACACATAGACCATATTGTTGTTCTGATCCATCTCGAAAGCTTCCGGGTGGGACCATACATCAATGGAGTCTGCGGCAATATAGAACGGCAGATCACCGATGATTTTGATTCCTCTTGCGGCGGCATAGCGCTTGATTTTCATCAGCTGCTGATAAAAGAAATACTGCACTCTCTGCCAGAAGATGACCTCCTCGGCGAGCTCCTGTGCTTTCTGAGCGGTTTCCCAGCTGTCATGTCTGCGCAGCTCCTGCGGCCATTTCTGCCAGGGCTCCCCTTTCATTTCCGTTTTGATGGCCATGAAGACGGCGTAATCCCTGAGCCAGTCCTTCTCTTTTTCAACAAAGTCGAAATATTCCTGCGGATGAAGCAGCGGAAGTCTGTCTGCTGCAAGTCTGAGCACTTTGTTGCGTTCATTATAAAGCAGGCCGTAATCGACGGCGTCTGCGTGTTTCTGCCATTTAACTGCTTTTACTTCCTCTTTTTTCAGCAATCCCTGCTCGATCAGTTCATCCAGATCGATCAGATAGGTGCTTCCCGCATAGGATGAAAGCGCCTGGTATGGCGAATTGCCGTAACCGGTCGGTCCCAGCGGCAGCATCTGCCAGTAGGTCTGGCCTGCATCAGCCAGAAAATCAATGAATTCTTCCGCGGCTTTGCCCAGTGTTCCGACTCCGTACGGAGAAGGAAGGGATGTGACGGGCATCAGCACGCCTGCACTGCGAATCATAATAAATCCCCCTAAACAGATACCATTGTATCAAAAAAGACAGATCCGATAAATCTGTCTCTTATTTATGATAGGGCTCATTCCTTCTGATCCGGAAGGAACGGTAAATCTGTTCCAGCACAACAATGCGGCAAAGCTGATGAGGGAATGTTCCGCTGGACAGCTTCCATCTAAGATCCGCCCGCTGAATCAGCTGCGGGCTGAGTCCGAGGGAACCGCCGATCACGAAGTCAATCCGGTTGTGCGAAGTGCTGTAAAGTGTTTCCATCTTTTCGGCGAATGCTTCAGAGGTGAACTCCTTTCCGGCCAGATCCAGAAGAATCATATAATCATCATCCCTGATCTGTTTCAGAAGCCGTTCTCCCTCAATCCGCTTCACCTGTTCATTTTCAGCGGCGGAATTGCTTTCAGGCGCTTTCTCATCGGCTGTTTCAATGATTTCAATGCGGTCATAGGGACTGATCCGCTTTGCATAATCATCAATGCCGTCCTTCATCCAGCCCTTTTTCACCTTTCCGCAGGCGATGATTCTGATCACTGTAGGCTCACGCTCACTTCCATTGTCTCATTGTCTCTGAGCAGGCTGAGATGAACTTCCTCACCGGCCTCGTGCTTGTACAGTTCCTGCATCAGTACGGATTCATCGCTCAGTTCGACGTCATTCATGCTCAGCAGGATATCCCCTTCCTTCAGCAGATCCTGGGCGGGGGAATTTTCACCGATGTAGGTCACCAGCACGCCTTCCGTCACATCCAGTTTGATATTGCGCTCACTCTTTTCATATGCGCGCATCGATTCGACTGAACGCACGGTCACGCCCAGTGAGCCTCTGCTGATCTTCTTGTCTTTCAGCATTTCATCAAAGAGAATTTTCAGTTCATTGGAGCATAAGGCGCTGCCCATTCTGTCGCCGCCATAGGAGCGGTTGACCAGCATGCCGATCATCTGACCGCCGATGTTGAGAACCGGACCGCCCATCATTTCACCGGTCACATTGCCATCGAAGTCAATCGTCGAGGCAAACCATGGACTGCCTGCCAGGATTTTGCGCTGAGCCGGTCTGGAAACAATGCCGTAGCTCATCTGGGCGCTCTGGCTGATCGGGCTTCTGCCTCCCATGGCAGCCGCATATTCGCCCTGTCTGATCAGGGAACTGCTTGCGCTGCGGATCAGAGAGACTTCAAAAGACGGTTTGACTCTGAGCAGCGAAACGCCGCAGTCCGCATCAGTTGCCACGACTTCGGCATTGATGGATGCGGAGCTGTCGAAGATGACACGGATGCCGCTTTCATCATAGCCGCTCTGTTCACAGGTGAAGATGTATACGCCGCCCTCATTTTTGGCATAAACAATGCCGCTGGTGGTATGACGGATGCCGCCGGTCCAGATTTCAACGGTGACGATGGAGCTTCTGACATCCTCCGCCATTTCAGAAAGGTCATTGGAGTAATCCACCACAACGCTTTCCGGTTCATTTCCGTTGGTTTCCCTGGGCTGGCTGGGATCATTGAAGATGAAATAAGTCAGTACCGCATTCCAGACAAGGAGCGCAGCTAACACTGCCAGGATCCATTTTTTCATAGCCAAATCCTTTCCGGATCATTTCATGCTGGCCGGCAGCCGAAATGATCAGATGTTCATTCAGTCTGTCACGGCACTGTTCATTCAGAACCCTTACGGTTGTTTCCAGTGCCTTTTCGCGTGTGTTTGCCTCCTGCGAGATATGGGCGAGAATCACCGCTTTTGTTTTCGGAGTGATGACTCTGCTGAGCACATCCGCGCAGTCCTCATTGCAGAGATGTCCCTGATCGCTGTAAATCCGGTATTTCAGAAACTGCGGTCTTCTGGTTGCCATCAGCATCGCCACATCGTGGTTTGACTCCATGACGATGTAATCCGCATCCTTCAGAAGCGGCAGATAATTCTGATTCACATAGCCGGTATCCGTGATATAGACAAGCTTTTCGATGCCGTTCTCAATGACATAGCCCACCGTATCAGGGGCATCATGCGACAATGCCAGCGGTGTGATTTTCATCGTTTCGATCACAAACGGACGCATCGGCTGAACATGGAAGCTTTCAATTCCGTCGATTTCAACCGGAGCGTAAACAGGAAGATCCGCAAAGACACGGATCTGTGCAATATGGTCGCTGTGATCGTGGGTAATCAGCACGGCATCCAGATCATCCCGGTGAATGCCGAGCTGTCCCAGGCAGTTCATCAGGTATTTCTTTGTGGTGCCGCAGTCAATCATGATCAGTCCGGTCCCAGCGCGCACAACAAAGCTGTTGCCCTTGGAACCGGAAGCCAGAAGTGCAAATTCCATCATCCCGCCGGTACCGCCTCGCATGCCAGATAGCCGCTGCACGCATCCAGAGGATTCATGAAAGACTCATCGCCCTCATTCAGCACCATAAAGTGCACGTGCGGACCGGTGGCCAGACCTGTCATGCCGATATTTCCGATCGCATCTCCCTTGCGCACCGTGTCGCCCACTTTGAGCCAGGAGGGTTCGCTGAGATGTCCGTAATAAGTCATCAGACCGTTGTTGTGGTTGATGATGATGTAATAGCCGTTGACGAATGTGTAGCTGTTGACCTGAACAACGCCGGTATCCGCCGCATATACGTCGCCCCAGCGGTCATACTGATTGATGAAGTCGGTTCCGTTATGGCCCCAATAGCAGCCGATCCGGCATGTGATGGCCGGGTTGTCGACCGGATATCTCATGTTGCCGGTACCGATATTGGGCTGCTGCATGGTGCCGACCGCGATCACTTCGGTGGTCGGGGCAGTGACTTCAACACTGGACTGTTCAGTACCGCTGACCAGTACGCCGTTGATCCATTTCTCCGAATAGAGCACATTCCTTGAGCCGTTGACGCCTTCCTGTCTGACCTGTGACTCACCGACCAGAAGGGTTTCATCCTCGACATATGTGGTGTCATAGTAAACCTGCACAAGGCGCAGGGATTCCTTGGTGACAACGATATCAATCGGCGATTCGAAATAGGTCACGCAAAGCTGTTCCCCCTCTTCAAGAGCCTGGTCAACCGAACTGATTTTATCGCGGTTGAGGTTCATGATCTGGGTTGCGGAAAGACCGTGGTTTTTCGCGCCGACACCGGCCACGGAATCATATTTCTGAACCGTATAATATTCCCGTTCCGTATTGGAGCCGTATTTGAGATATTCCAGAATATCCTCTTTGGTCACGAAGATGTCATCCGGCGCCGCATAATCCTTTGCCATTGTGACTTTCTGGGTGACGGAGATGCCGGTATCCTGTGAGCCGTATGAGGTCAGAGGCGGAATCGTGTCACCGTTGCGGATCGCGCTGAGCGACTGGGCATTGGTGAAGTTCATCACATATTCGCTGAATGCCTGCTGATACAGATCCTCACTGGCCACGTAGATGCGTGAATAGACACCGGTTTCATCACTGAATGAAACCGCGGTGGCTTCAAGGGTATACAGTGAATTCTGATCCAGATAATCCAGGATTGCCTGGTCGCAGTCAGTATAGGTGATATAGCTTTCCTCACTGGTCATGTACATATCCTGTGCCAGAGAAACGGCGGAATCCGGATAATCCTTTTCATAAAGATTTTTATAAACCTGCTTCAGATGCCGGTTGAGTTTGTTTTCATCATGGACAATACCGATCAGCTCCCCCTTGCGGTAAATGGGATGAATGGTGACCGGCGACTGCACGACTCTGAGCGGCTGCTGTTCAAACAGACCGACCTTTCCCGTTTCATTCAGCTGCCGTGAGGAGGAAACCCCGCCGAAGCCCGGGAAAAAGAACACAATCAAAACAGCCGCAATGAAACAGATCAGCGCTGCAAGTATTTTTTTCATCGGCTGCCTTCCTTTCTTTACTGGTCTTTGGATATGTTGTAGAGCGCGGTTGTGGCGCCTTCAAAGGCAAGATAGATCTTGCGCACCGCACCGTTTCTGTGTTTGGCAATATTGATTTCAAGACGCTCGGTGCCTTCCTTCTGCGCCTGCTCACGCAATGCCTCGTCATAGTAGGCTTCTCTGAACAGCATCATGACAATATCGGCATCCTGCTCGATTGCGCCTGATTCACGCAGGTCGCTGAGCATCGGACGCTTGTTGTCACGCGCCTCCACGCTTCGGCTTAACTGCGACAGAGCGATCACGGGCACGCCAAGCTCACGGGCAAGTCCCTTGAGGCTGCGGGAAATATCCGAGACTTCCTGCTGTCTGTTCTCGCCGCGTGTGCCGGAGCCGGTGATCAGCTGAATATAGTCGATCAGAATCATGTTCAGACCGTGTTCAGCCTGCAGACGGCGGCATTTGGAGAAGATCTCGCCGGTCTTGATACCAGCGGTATCATCGATGAAGATGTTTGCCATCTTGAGTTCGCCGGCCGCTTCATTGAGGCGGTTCCAGTCCGCATCGGACAATCTTCCGGTTCTGATCTTGTCACCTTCGAGATGGCTCTTGGCGCTTAACAAACGCATGGCGAGCTGTTCCGCACCCATTTCCAGCGAGAAGATCGCAACTGCGCCTTTGGGCTGATACTGGGCAACGTTCATGGCCAGATTCAGCGCCACCGCCGTTTTACCCATGGCAGGACGGGCTGCCAGAATGATCAGATCACCGCGCTGGAATCCATGCAGGGTGTGATCCAGATCCGTGAATCCGGTTTTCAGGCCGGTGATATCGGTGCGGTTGTCGGACATTTTCTGAATGTGCTCAAGGGTCTGAGCCATCAGTTCCGGAGAATTCTTGAATTCACCTGTACGGCGGTTGCGGGAAATATCCAGGATCGCCTTTTCGGCATTCTCCAGATATTCATTGACATCCGGCTGTCCGCTGAAACCTTCTTCGGTGATTTTTTCCGCTGCCGCGATCATTTTGCGCATGATCGCCTTTTCATGGATCAGCTCGACATAGCTTTTGGTGTTGGCGCTGGTGATGGCCGCCTCCGAAAGATCGGTCAGATATTCCAGACCGCCGCTTTTATCCAGCAGCTCAAGGTCTGAAAGCCTGGTGGCAACGGTAGTCAGATCGATCGGGGTGCCGCTTTTATAAAGACTTTCACAGGCCAGAAAGATACGCCGGTTGGCGTCAATAAAGAAATCATCTTCATTCAGGCCTTCCTCCATCGCCATTCTTGCGGCATTGGGGTAGACCATCATGGTGCCAAGCAGACTGGCTTCCGCTTCCGGAGCAGAGGGCAGTTCTCTGGGCATTTTACTGCTCGCTTCCGATCAGTCTGACCTTGATCGTACCGATCACATTCTTATGCAGTTCCACTCTGACTTTGGTGACGCCAAGCGACTGGATGGGAGCTGTGTCAAGAATCTTCTTCTTGTCGATGGTGATGCCCTTCTTCAGAAGTTCCTGGGCAATCTGCTTGGTGGAAACAGAGCCGAACACCTTTCCTTCAACGCCGGAGCGCACATGGAAATCAAGGGTCATGCCTTCCAGTGTTTCAGCGGTTGCCTTGGCAGCCTCTTCACGCTTTTTCTCTTCGGCCGCCTCGATCTTCTTCTCTTCGCCGAGAATTTCAAGACTCTTCTTTGTCTCCGCCACCGCAAGACCTCTTGCGATCAGGAAATTTCTCGCATATCCGTCGGAAACCTCGACAATCTGTCCTTTCTTTCCGACTTTTTTCACATCCTGTTTAAGAATCACTTTCATCTGTTGCTTCCTCCTTAAGATATTTGTCTACTGCCGCGATCAGCTCCGTTCTCAATGCGTCGACGCTGCTCTTGGGCCTCTGCACAGCCGCGGCGCTCAGATGGCCGCCGCCGCCCATGGTCTCCATGATTCTCTGCACGTTGATCCGGCCGCCGGAACGGGCACTGATGCATGTATCTGAACCGCTCTGGGCGATGACGAAGGATGCCTGAACTGACTGGATTGTCAGCAGACTGTCGGCAACCTGGCTCATCAATGAGCGGGTCATATTCTTTTCCCTGATGGGAGCGATGATCACGCCGCCCGGATGTCTTTCCGCGGTGGCCATTGCCATCGATTTGAGCGTGAACTCATCAAAGGTGTCACGCAGCCAGTCATATGCGGTCTGCGGATCGGCGCCGTATTTGCGCAGCACACTGGCCGCATCATATGTTCTTGAACCGGTGCGCACACGCCATTTCTGGGTGTCGATGATCATGCCTGCCAGCATGAATGTGGCATCGGTTTCGCTGATATTTGTCCTTTGCGACATATAAGGGATCATTTCAGTGAGCAGCTCGCAGGTGCTCGATGCGCCGGCCTCGATATAAATCAGCACCGGCTTGACACCCATGTCGGTGGAACGTCTGTGATGGTCGATCACCACCACCTTGCGGGCCTGTTCCAGAAGCTTGGCGCCGTTGGACTGACGCACATTGTGATGGTCGGTCATGATGACAAGGGAATTGTCCTGCAGCTGGTTGATCGCCTCGCCTTCCGTGACGAAACTGACTTCCTTTTTCAGGATATCCTCATTGGCTTTCATGGCGCCTTCGAGCTTTTCCTCAATGCCGCCGGTGCGGGCGATGATGCATACCTGCTTATGCAGCGATGAGCAGATTCTGGACAGACAGATGGCCGAACCGATGCAGTCGAAATCCGCATTCTTGTGTCCGCAGATAATCACATTGCTGGACTGCTGAATCAGATCGCGCAATGCATGCGACATGACGCGCACACGCACGCGGCTTCGTTTTTCGGTTGCTTCACTGGAGCCGCCGAAGTATTTGACCTCTTCGCCGACCTTCTGCACGGCAACCTGGTCGCCGCCTCTGGTCTGGGCAAGGTCCATCAGATTGGAAACCATCTCGTCCAGCTCAAACAGATCATTGGTTCCCCTTGCAAAAGCCAGTGACAAAGTGATCGCCACATCCATTTTCTGGGCTGATTTTCTGACTCTGGAAAGGATGGAGAAATGATCCGCCGCCAGTTCCGCGAAACGCTTCTCATTCAGAATGAGAAGATACTTGTTATGGTTGTTGAGACGTTTTGCCAGTACCCCGTGCTGATTGCAGTATTCCACCAGCGGGGTGCGCACAGCTGCGGTGATGGCGGTGGTGTCCGCCTCATCGGCATACTGAACACTTTCCTCATAGTTGTCAAAGTTCGCAATGCCCAGAACAATCTGTTCATCGGCATATCTTTCACGGTAATTGCTCACTTCCGTCACATCGCGGAAGAAGATGATCTGGGAATCCTCCGAACGGCGGATTTCATAGATCTTGTCATCGAGTCTGACCGTGGCCGTATCGCTTCGGCCGGCAATCAGATCGTCCGCTTCCGGAATCCAGGTGAGCAGCTTGTGACCGACCCGGTTGATACCGCGGGTGGTGAACAGTTCCGACATCCAGGTGACCACATAATCATCATCATAGATGACCATGCCGATTTCACCGGTCAGATATGCCTGACGGGCAGTGGAGCCAAGCATCTGCCTGACACCGCTTGTCTCCTCTTCAATGGCCGCCTCCATGCGGTCAAACAGCAGAAATGCTCCGGCTGTTTCGAGCACAAGAATGACAAGCGCACTCAGCACGTTTGTCTTCAGGCCGAGCCCGAAAAAGGCAATGACGGCAGCTTCAATGAGAATAATGATAAACACCAGCCGTTTGGTTCTGTCAATTTTCTGCCGCATGGGCACCTCCTTTGCATATACGTTCGTGCAGATCGGTTGTGATGTACAGGAATCCGGTGATGGCCACTGCCAGTGACATTGTCATAAACAGAACGATGACAATGAGCAGCGCCGCCCATACATTGATGGACGGAAAGCGCCTTGGCAGCAGGATCAGCACCGCAATCACGCCGTACATGATCAGATACATCATTCCGACCGTGCCGGCCGCCTGGGCGGCTGTCTGATAAACTTCCGTGCTGAACGGTCTTATCAGGGAATAGTAATAGACACATAATGCCGCAAAAGCCAGATAGCCTGACCATTTGGGCGGATAATACTGTTCAATCGGAGTGGATTTGGGCAGCTTGAAACGCAGCCGTTTGAGCATCAGTCTTGAAACCAGGTGAGTCACCATGCCTTCGAGAACCCCGGTCAGGATCGCCGAAATGACAAAGAGTGTTCTCAGCGAAGCCGGATTGGTCAAAGACACCGGCAGCGCAACGCCTGTTTCAGCTGTGAGCTGATCAAAGATCTTCGTATATTCGGTGATCTCCGCGGTCACGTCATAGCCGAAAAAGGATGCGAACACGACCATTGCAAGCAGTTCGACAATACCGCCCAGGATCAGCGTTCGTAAAACGATTCTTCTGTTTTCCGTGCTGTTATGCACACCTGCGCCATAGATTGTGCCGATGATGCTTTCAGCCCCGACAAAGAAAATGCTTTGCGGTGTGCCGAGAATAAAGACAAGCGCCATCAATGCGCCAAGCACCATTCCGCTTGAGCGCAGTCCGTATTTCGCCGCATAGAAAACTATCGGCAGCGGAAACAGAAACAGCGCCATGGATGAGATCGTGCCGGCCAGCTGTCTGTCCATCAACAATACCGCTCCCACAATTGCGATCATCATCGCGCCGTCTGTGATTTTTCTGATATTCTGATTCATAAATGTTTCATTCAGCCCGCATGACAAAAAGAAGCCGCAGGCTTGTGATGATTATATCACATTCCGGCAGACCTTCTTCAACTGAGATGACAGCTCAAAATTCTTTACTTCCATGCATCATACTGGTATAACTGAAAACGACATGAAAGAAAAAAAGAAAGATTTTACAGTGAAAGCGGACTGGCTGCGCGGAATGAAAGACGGCATGCCGATCGCGCTCGGATATATGGCGGTTTCCTTCTCACTTGGCATTGTCATGAAAAAGGCCGGCATGAATCCGTTTGAAGGCTTTCTGTTCAGCCTGCTCAATCTTGCCAGCGCTGGTGAATATGCGGCTTTGCAGGTGATCGCGGCGGATGCGGCATATCTTGAAATTGCCATTGTCACCCTGGTCGCCAATGCCCGCTATCTTCTGATGAGCACCGCCTTAAGCCAGAAATTCAATCCGAAAACGCCTTTGATCCACCGCTTTTTCGTCGGTTACGGCATCACTGATGAACTGTTCGGACTGGGCATCGGCGAAGCAGGCTGGCTTTCCCCTTGGTATTACTATGGCGCTCTGGGCATTTCCGCCCTGTTCTGGGCACTTGGCTCAGCCGGAGGCATCATTGCCGGCAACATTCTGCCCGCCCGCATTGTCCAGGCGCTCTCAGTCGCGCTGTTTGGCATGTTTCTGGCGATCATCATCCCGCCCGCCAAACACGACAAAGCCGTGGCTGCGGTTGTCATATGCGGTTTCGCATTGAGTTTCCTGTTTGACAGGCTGCCCTTCATTCATGTGAGCTCCGGCACCAAAACCATCATTCTTACAATCCTGATCGCAGGCATTGCCAGCGTGATTGCGCCGCATGAGGAAACCGGAGGTGATCAGGCATGAAACATTCCATTCTTCTTTATATTCTGATTTCCGGCGGCGTGTCATATCTGATCCGTGTGCTTCCGCTGACCCTGATCCGCAAGCCGATCAAAAGCCGTCTGATCCGTTCGTTTCTGTATTATGTTCCCTATGCAACGCTGGCGGTGATGACATTCCCGGCCATGGTGGAATCCACCGGCTCCCCTGTTTCCGGCTATATTGCACTGCTCGCAGGCATTTATCTGGCATGGAAAGGCAGAAGTCTTCCCTTCGTGGCTTCCGTTTGCTGTATCGCGGTATTGGTCACGGAACTGATCATGCATATCTGAAAAAGGGTATCACCCGATGCCGCAATGGCATTCACGGGTCATACCCTTTCTTCTTCAATTTCCTTCAGGAGGATTTTCTCCTCTTCGCTCAATTGCCTTGACGCGATCAGATCAGGCCGCATCTTTGCTGTTTTTTTCAATGATTCCTTCAGCCGCCAGCGGCGGATTTTTTCATGATTGCCGCCAAGCAGAACCTCAGGCACATCCGCTCCCCTGAATGAGCGGGGTTTTGTATATTGCGGATATTCGAGCAATCCGCTTTCAAACGATTCTTCCTCGGTGGATTCAGCCCGGATCGTGCCAAGCAGCCTGACAATCGAATCAATCACCGCCATGGCCGGAATCTCTCCGCCGGAAAGCACATAATCGCCGATGGAAAGCAGTTCATCGCAATACGGATATACCCGCGCGTCAATGCCTTCGTAATGTCCGCAGATCAGAATCAGATGATCCTTCTGCTGATATTCATGAGCCTTTTTCTGCGTATATGTATTGCCTGCCGGTGCAAACAGCACCACATGGCTGTCCGCTGTGCGGACTGATTCAAGCGCGCCGATGAGCGGCTGCGCGCGCATGATCATGCCGGCTCCTCCGCCATAGGGAGAATCGTCGATATGGCGGAAACTGCCATCGGCAAACTCACGGATATCGATGATTTCAAGATCAAGCAGCTGCCGGCCGGCCGCCCTGGCGACAAGAGTTGATTTCAGAAAGCTTTCAAAGAACTCCGGACACATGGTCAGTACGGAGATCTTCATGATTCAGAATCCTCCGACCTGGATGGAATCATCCATTGCGGTGATCACCTGGGCGTAGCGTCCATAGACTTCCTGATATCCCGGATACAGATCATCATTGAGCTGTGAGAACGGAATCACCTCAAAGTTCGTATGGGCATCACGGACTGAATACGTCCAGTGCAGATCCGCCTTGACATCAGTGATTTCAATTTCGGTTTTGCTTCCCTGGGTGGTCTTGTTGATGGTGAGTCCGCCCATCATGCCGATCATCGATTTTTCCCACGGCCACTGGTCACTGATCAGATTGCCCAGCGCATAGAAACAGATGGTTTTGTCATTGATCCATTCCACAGGCTGGATGCAGTGCACATGGTTGCCGATGATGATATCCGCGCCGGCATCGGAAAGCTGGCGGGCAATGGACAGCTGGGATTCATTGGGCTCCATGGAGTATTCATCGCCCCAATGGATTGCCACAATCACCACATCCGCCTTCTCTTTGCCCTGGCGAACCTGATCGAGCATGGTATCCATATAGCCGTCATAGCAATTGACAAGATATTCCTCGCCTTCCGGACACTGCAGACCATTCATTCCATATGTCCATGAGACAAACACATATGAGATGCCGTTGACTTCATAGACGGGCAGTTCATTATATTCCTCCCAGGAGGTGTTTGTGCCATCCTCAACAACGCCCGGCTGTGATTTGAAGAATGCCTTGGAAGCCTCAATGCCCGCACCCCAGCGGTCGAGCGCATGATTGGTCGCGGTTGAAACAAGATTGAATCCCTGCGCAATCATATCGCGTCCCCACTCCTGGGGAGAGCAGAACATCGGATAATTGGACAGCCCGAGCGCCTCGCCGCCCAGAATTGTTTCCTGGTTGTAATAGGCCAGATCGTATTGTTTTGCAATATCGCCGATGCGGTGGATCTGCCTTGTGAAGTCCCAGCCGCCATCCGCGGTGCGCGCATCATTGTAAACAGTATCGTGCAGAAGCGCATCGCCGACCATGAACAGCGTCGCCGAGGTCTTTGAAAATACCGGTGAATAGCCTTCCTCACTGTTGTTTTTATGAGCAGGCGCATTCAGTCTGACATAATCATTGTGTCCTCATCGCAACTGCCAGAACGATCACCGATCTGCGGACTCTTCTCTTTCTTTTTGCCATATGATCCCTCCTGGAATTCATCTGTTGATACGGGTATTATCTTATCACACAAACCATATCGTATCCCTCCGGTTCGCCAAATCTGAAATATCCATGAAAATCCGGAAAATATTCTGTTGGCTTTTTAATTCTTATGTGCTAACATAATTACGCTGAACGTCGGGGTGTGGCTCAGCTTGGTAGAGCGCTTCGTTCGGGACGAAGAGGTCGTGAGTTCGAATCTCGTCACCCCGACCATAAAAAATCCGGTAAATGCCGGATTTTTTCTTTTCCATAACATGAATGCAGAAGGAATAATGAACCTGGTTCAGAAGTCATTCACTCAGAAAGCGCAGGAATGAGATATATGAAGAGAAGAATTCCCTGATCTTTTTTTCATCCGCCTGCTGCAGTCTGTCCGCAATCAGTTTGCGGATCTCATGATAATCCCATGAATCTTTTCTTCCGAAATAAACGATTGCCTCCCTGATTGTTTTTCTCCCGTATTTCAAAGGCTCATCAATGACAAGAATGCACCAGGGACAGCGGCACGGCATTTCCCGCACAGTTTCAACCAGCGCTGTATGCCGGATGACTTCGATATTCAGATCTTTTTCCGTGATCCGTGCAAAGTTCATGGTTGTTTCACCATAAACAGACGCAATCCGCTGTGCCAGGGTTTTTCTGAGCTCTTTCAGATCCGCACCGTTCTGATGATCCGCAAAAAGTCCCGGATGAAAGCGGAATGTCGGAATACACATGCGGAAGCGGCTGTGTATGAACGATTCAACCGCGTTGAGATCATCCTCATTGACCCATTGCGAAATACAGATGTACGGCAAAGGCATCGGTTTATGAATACTGATGGTGGATATGATCAGATCATATGCGGAAAGATCTTCCTCATAAAGCTGATAATACTGAATCGTATTTGTGATATGCGTGCGGGGAGAGATTCTGTTTTCAATGGTCATGGCGAGAATATGCGAACCGACATCGGTATGACCGCAGATAAACAATGCGCTTAACGGCGGTTTAACGGTTTCACGCATCACCGACTGAAAAGCCTGGGTCAGATACACAATATGGCTCTTTCCGCATGTCTTTCCGGTTTCCTCGTGCAGAATCTGCGCCGCACAAAGGGCATGCGTATACGCAAGCGGATATCGGGTGAATGCCGTATTCCACATTTCCGTACGGATCTTCTCATCGCATCTGAGCTGGCGCATCACATGGCGCACAGCCTGCATGATCATGCTTTTATGATCGGATGCCCTGTAATCCACAAAGGTGGATTTCATGATTTCATCAAAGATCCGCTGCGTCACATCATCCGCATCATGATCATCGAATGAGATATGGACCGCGGAGCGCTTGCAGGCAATGGCGGCTGTCAGCGCCATGATTTCATTTTCATTGAGTTCACAGAAATGCTGGCTCTTGATGCTGAAGGCGATTTCTCTTGCGGCAGAAGCTTCCTCGCTGTTTTCACTGACATCCTGCAGGACATATTCTTTCAGTTCATTGCCGGAAACAATCCGGGTTATCTGAACGGCGATGCCGATCAGAAGATCGCACAGTGCGATATCCGTAAAAATGATGTCATATCTGCGGAACACATCGAAAACATTGTGTTCCCACGCGGTTTCATCCGCCGCAAGCGTATCCAGAAAATCATAGAACATGGCGGTATCTGAAAATGCCGTAAAGTTGAAATCGGTGAGCGCATGCCGTTTGTCGATCTCATTTCCAAGAATACGGATGCCATGGTACGGTCTCTGTTCAATGGTCAGATTGTATTTTTTCAATATGCTGCGGTCATCTTTCAATAAAGAACTGACTGCCGTACGGCTTAAGAGCAGTTCATCGGCCAGATCATCCACCAGAATATAATCATCCGCCTCGATCAGCCTGCGGTTGATATAGATCTGCCGGTTGAGCAGATCATCCGGGATCTGCGATACCGACTTCTCCCCTTCCTCAATCATTTCCAGAAGGCGGTTTCTTGTTTTCAGCGTCAGTCCGCTGAGCCGGTATCCCTTATTCGTTCTGGATTCCAGTTCAATTCCTTCCTGCGCCAGCCTGTCTCTGAGCAAAGGAACAATTTCACGCACCATCCGTCTTGAAATACCCGAGGATGCGGAAATCTCATAAGAAGACACATAATCATCACTTGCCATCAGCAGTCTGATCACTGCGATTTCCTGTTTGTTCAGTTTCATATTGAAGTACCTATGAATAATATAAAACACAAAAAACGCATCATCCGCAATCCTTTGCGTCACAAGTTGTGCCGTAAAATGCGGTTCAGCGATACGGATCATGAAATCCTTTATGTGCCATACATGCCCTGTCGCCATGATCCGCTCCTTTCCCGGTGAATTCGTCTCAGCTGATTCCTCGCATTCTCTCTGATACAGAGCATCTCAAAAAAGCACATGCATGATATGATTGGTTCAGCAATGGAAAGGAGCCGTTATGCTCGGAAAATACAGATACGACGGAACAGAAACGTTCCATATCAGGAAAGCATCCACAGACGAAACATCCCTTTGCGATGACAAAAAGATTGCCAAGGAAAAGATGGAGCAGAACGAGGAGGAGCTCGATGAGCTTCAGCAGAAACTCTATGCCGAAAAGAAAGAAGGACTGATTGTCCTCTTCCAGGCAATGGATGCCGCGGGCAAGGACGGCACCATCCGTCACGTGCTGCAGTGCCTTTCTCCGCATGGCGTCTATGAGGCAGCTTTCAAATCCCCCTCTTCCAATGAACTGGCCCATGATTATTTATGGAGAATCGTTCAGCAGGTGCCGGCCAAGGGTGAAATTGCCATCTTCAACCGCTCCCACTATGAGGACGTTCTGATCGGCAAGGTCAAATCCCTGTATGCCTCCCAGGCGCAGGCAAAAAGAATCGATCTGGACAAGGTCATTCCCAACCGCTATGAGGACATCCGCAATTTTGAGAAGTATCTCTGGAATAACAATGTCAGAGTCGTCAAGATTTTCCTGAATGTCTCCAAGGAGGAGCAGGCAAGACGCTTCCTCAGCCGTATCGAAGAGCCGGAGAAGAACTGGAAGTTCTCCAGCGGCGATGTGGAGGAAAGAGCCTACTGGGATGCCTATATGGATGCCTTTGAGGATGCCATCAACAAGACTGCCACAAAGCATTCCCCCTGGTATGTGGTCCCCGCCGACAACAAATGGTATATGCGCTATGTCGTTTCGGAAATCATTCTGAAGGAGCTGCGCGATATGGATCCGCAGTATCCGGCTGTCACAAAGGAAAGACTGGAAGAATTCGCCGGCTGGGCCGAAAAGCTGAAAGCTGAGCTCAAAAAGTAATATAATGGCTCCACACTTGAGGAGGTGTGAGTATGGCTGTTGAAATGATTCACTGCATGCAGTGCGGCTGCAGACTCGAAGAGAAATATCTGGAATCGGAAGGAAAGATGATTCCCTGGTGCCCGCAGTGCGGTGAATACCGGTTTCCCGTATTCAATGCGGGAGTCTCAATGATTATCACCAATCCCGCCCGGGACAAGGTTCTTCTCATACGCCAGTATGGTGGAGATCAGCACATCCTTTGCGCCGGCTATATCAACAAGGGAGAGAATGCCGAAAACGCGGCGGTCAGAGAAATCAAAGAGGAGCTTGGGCTTGATGTGGAATCCATCAGCTTCAACCGTTCCCATTATTATGCACCAAGCAATACCCTCATGTTCAATTTCACCGCGGTTGTGGAAGAGGAAAATGCCGTTCCCAATGAGGAGATTGACTCCTGGAGCTGGATGGGCATTGACGAGGCAAGACTGCGGATCCGGAAGAATTCACTTGCCCAGGCCTTTCTCAACGGCTGGCTCTACGGCACATATGTTTTCCCGGAAACACCCGCCCGTCCTTATAAAGGCTGAAATGAAAAGGACTTCATTTCTGAAACTGAATGGTTCAGAATGAAGTCTTTTTTTACGCCATGCCGTACTGGTTGACGATCATTTCCTCATATTGTCTGGTGTAGAGATTGTAGTAAGCGCCTTTCTTTTTCATCAGATCGGCATGTCTGCCACGCTCGATGATCTTTCCGTCTTCAACCACAAGAATGATATCAGCGTCCACAACCGTGGAAAGCCGGTGGGCAATGACAAAGGAGGTTCTTCCTTTGATCACCGTGTCAATGGCATCCTGGATCGCTTTTTCGGTCAGGGTGTCAATGGATGCGGTTGCCTCATCCAGAACAAGAATTCTCGGATCAGCCAGAATCGCTCTGGCAAAGCAGAGCAATTGCTTTTCACCGGTGGACAGCAGATCGCCGCCCTCGCCGACCTCACTGTCGAGGCCGCGGTCCATTTTTTCCAGCAGACCTTCTGCGGAAACAAGTTTCAGCGCATTCATGATTTCCTCATCGCTTGCGTCGGGTTTGCCATAGCGCAGATTGTCGCGGACAGTTCCGGAGAACAGATGCGGTGTCTGCAATACATAGCCGATATTGGAATGCAGCCAGAGCTGTGACCTTTCACGGGCATCTCGTCCGTCGATCAATACCTGGCCTTTGGTCGGTTCAAAGAAACGGCATACAAGATTGACCAGAGTGGATTTTCCAGCTCCGGTTTCACCGACAATGGCAACGTTGGTGCCGGCCGGAATTTTCAGATTGAAATTCTCAAGCACCATTTCATTGCCGTCCGGATACATGAAACTGACATCGCGGAATTCCACATCGCCTTCCAGCTTTTCCCAGTTTTCCTTCTTCGGTTCAAATGTGTCGCCGTATTTCGCAATGACTTCCTTTGAATCCGCAACATCGCTCTGTGTATCCATCAATCTTGTGAAGCGCTCAATATTGGCCTGGATGGCAATCATTGCCGAGAACGTTTCAATGATGAACTGAATCGGTTCCATCATGTTCGCCGCATACGTCATAAACACGGACAATGTTCCGATCATCATTGCCCCTTCTCTGGTAAGCACGCCGCCCTTGGCAAGCACCAGAGCCAGCGCAACCGAGCCAAGCATGGTGATCACGGATGAGAAGGAAGCCGAATAGCGGGTCGATTTCACCGATGTCCGTTTCATTTCTTCCGTGTCTTTTCTGAAATCGGAGCCGATGACATCTTCAATAACCAGTGTCTTGATCGAACGCACGCCGGTGATTCCCTCATTGAAATTACCGGTGATTTTTGAATTGATTTCTCTGATTCTGCGGTTGAGAACAACCAGTCTACTCTGGAAGAATGAGAACAGCAGCGAGGCTGCCGGGACCAGAAGCAGGATATATACCGCCAGTTTCGCATTGATCACCAGCATGTTGATCAGGATAAACAGCAGATAGGAGCCGTTCCAGACAATATCCATCAGACGCCAGGCAACCAGCTCACCGATTTTGCCGGTGTCGCTCATGACCCGGGCATGAATATAGCCGACGCTGTTCTGGTTGAAATAGGCAAATGACAGGGTCTGAAGATGGTTGAACGAGGCATCGCGCAGATCCCTGTCCACATCCATTTCCGTCATGCCGGAATAATACATGGAAATATAATTGAGCACCGCCTGGAACACCAGCACGCAGATGAACAGCAGCGTGAAAATGCCGGCTGTATCCATTGTTTTCTCACCGATGAAGTGATCGATCGCATAGCGGGTGAACAGCGGGAAGATTGAATCGATCAGGCTGACGATGACCCCCATCGCAAACATCATGGCAATCCGCACGCGGTATTTCTTCACATAGGGAAGAATCTTCGGAATACCGAATAAGGGAAGCCGGATATTTTTGTTTTCTTCACTCATATGGCTTCCTCCGTTTCGATCTGACTCTGCTGCATCTGCAGCTCATAGATCCGCGCATACATGCCGCCCTTTCCGATCAGCTCCTCATGGGTTCCCATCTCAGCGATCCGGCCTTTGTCCATGACCACGATCATATCGGCATGCATCAGGGTTGTAATCCGGTGGGCAATCAGAATGACCGTTGTGTCTTTGACATTGCGGTTCAAAGCAGCCCGGATTTTCGCGTCTGTTTCCGCATCAACGGCAGAAAGGGAATCATCGAAAATCATGACCGGCGGTTTTCTGATCAGCATCTGCGCAATTGCGGCTCTTTGTTTCTGTCCGCCCGAAAGGGTCACGCCTCTTTCACCGACAAACGTTTCATATCCGTCCCGGAAATGATCAATGGCATCTGCGAGCTGGGCAACTTCCGCCGCCTTGTGCACACGGCTGATCTCCTTGTTTTCAGCAGCGATGGAAATATTCTGAGACAGGGTTCTTGAGAACAGATACGGCTCCTGGAGAACCATACCGATATTCTTTCTGACCCAGGTCGCTTTGATATTCTTCAGATCCGTATCCCCGATCATGATCCGTCCGCAGCCTTCGGGAAGCGGATACATTCTGTCCAGCAGATACATCAGTGTGGATTTGCCGCTGCCGGTGGAGCCGAGAATACCGAGCGTGGTTCCCGCTTTGACTGTAAAGCTCACATTGTCGAGGATCTTTGCGCCTTCTTCCGTATAGGAATAAGAAACATTTTCAAAGCGGATATCCTGCCTGAAATCAGGCTCGGACGCACCCGGGACATCCTGTTCCTCATCGGAGTTCATAATATAGCGCAGACGTTCAATCGAAATGCCCGCCTTGGAAAGGTTGGCAATGACTCTGCCGAGCATTCTGACAGGCCATGTGAGCATCGCATTGTAAGTGACAAATTCGATGAAGCTGCCGGCAGTGATATCACCGATGAGGGCAAGATGAGAGCCATACAGCAATACGGTCAGCAGCTGTGTATAGGAGATAAACTCGCCGCTTGTCCAGAAAGCACCCATCAGCTGCATCAGCCGGATCCACATATTTGTATAGTAGGCATTCTGCTTTTCAAAGCGCTCCCGCTCATATTTTTCACGGCCGAAGGCACGCACAACACGGACCCCGGTCAGATTCTCCTGGGCAATGGAGGAAAGTTTTCCCTCCTCATTGTCAACGATTGCGAACTGGGAGCCGATCTTCTTATGAAACCAGAACGAATAGCCGATGATCAACGGAATGAAGATACCGGAGGCACACATCAGCTTCGGGCTGATTCCGTACATGTATGTCAGAGCCATGGCAATCAGCACAAAGATTCTTAACAGCGATGTCAATTGCTCACTTAAGAACATCTTGATCTGTTCCACATCCGATGTGCAGCGCTGGATAATATCGCCGGTATGATTGACCGAATGCCAGGCAAACGGCAGTTTCAGAATATGGGTAAACAGCGTATCACGCATATTCTTGACAAGCGTTTCCGCCCCGATTGAATTGAACAGGCGGAACAGAAAGCGGCAGACCGCCGAACATAACGCAACCAAAACAACCGCAATTCCCACCAGCCAGAGCTTTTCACGCAGCACGCCCGCACCGCCCATCGCTTCGGCAAATGCATTCAGATAAGCAGGCAGAGCGGAAGGCTTATCTCCGATCAGAGAGTCAACTGTATAGCCGATGATCTTCGGATTGACAAGATCCAGCAGACTCATGAAGCATGCGAAAACCACCGCCAGCGCAAACCAGCGCTTGGAACCGTTGATGAAATACAGCAGCAGGCTTCTTTTTGTTTCAAACTTCTTCTTTTCCATAATCAGCGAATGAAAGTATAACCGATGTGATCGGATTTATAAAGAATAAAGCACGTAAAAAACGGATCGGCCTGCGGGCATGACGCCTGCGGACGGTCCGTCTGGAAATACATTCGGTTTCAGCCGGTCAGAACACTGCCGCCGATGAACTCACGGATGATGGAATTGCACGGGATCGCCGTCTCATCTTCGAGCGACACAAAGAATTTCAGATATCCGAGATACCTTTGCGCCTCGGGATATTCGGGCTGATCGGGCGTGATCTCTTCCAGAAGCGGCTGTGCATATTTCTTCAATACCGCCAGCTCATAGATGAAATGGCTGTTGAAGAAGGCATCCGCTTCCGAATTGTACGGGAAGATATTGTCATCCTCGCCATGGCGCACGCTCGGCCAGTCATGGATGGTGGTGGCCGCACTGCGTCCGCGGGTGCGGTGATCGCGCACAAGCCGCCGGAACAGTCTGGCATCGGTGGTCGGAATTCTGTGATGCATGTCGATGTTCAGCTGGGTCAATGGGGAAATATAGATTCTGAACTTGTCATTGTCATCAATTCCTTCGGACAGTTTCGGATTGAGGGCATGGATGCCTTCGATCACGATCGCCTGATCCTCACGGATGGAAGTGATCCTCTTGCCGAAGATCTTGGTGCCGCTGATGAAATCAAATTCGGGAATATCCACTTTCTTTCCGCTCAGCAGATCATTCATCTGGGAAGCGAACAGCTTTGTGTCGACGGCGCTTAAGCCTTCATAGTCGCGGTTGCCGTTCTCATCCACCTCCATGTCCTCGCGGTTGATGAAATAATCATCCGTGCCGAGATACAGCGGATTGATCCCGCTCACTCTGAGCTGAATGCAAAGACGCTTTGCAAATGAGGTCTTGCCGCTTGAGGAAGGGCCCGCAATCAGGATGATCCTTCTGCCGCTGTGACGGATCTTTTCGGCGATCTCGGCGATCTTCTTTTCATGAAGCGCCTCGCAGAGCAGAATCAGATCCCGCGCGTTTCCTTTCAGAACGGTCCGGTTGAGCTCACCGGCATTGTTGATGCCGCAAAGTCTCTCCCAGTGTGTCTCTTCAGAGAAAGCTTCATAGAGAATCGGCTGATCCTCATAGACGGGGATATTGGCCGGATCCCGGTGATGGGGAAATCTCAGCAATACGCCATTGCGGCAGCGGCGCACTTCAAAGCGTTTCAGATATCCGCAGTCCGGAACCAGATGCAGATAGAACAGCAGCTTTTCATCATCCAGTGTGCACAGATATGCCCCATCGAGATCCTCACTGGTTTCAAACAGTCTCAGCGCATCATTCAGTCTGTGTTCTTTCAGAAATTCAGCAGCCGTTTCACGGTCCACCCACTTTTCGAGGATGGGTGTGGGCTTTTCCATATACATGCGCATCCGGTTTTCAATATTATGGCAGTCCTCATCACTGACAAAAGGCACATGAATATTGGTGAAAAGGCCGCGTGAAAGCGAATTGTTGATGGATACCCTTGTCTTTGCGCCGAACACATCATGAATGGCGTGGATATACAGCAGCGTCAAGGATGCCTGGTAAACCAGATTGGCATAAGGATTGCGCTGATCCAGCAAAGCAACCCGGCAGTCTTTGGACAGCGGTGTATCGATTCTTTCGTGCACATTGTCAACCAGACATGCAATGATGTCATAAGGCAGATCCGCGCTGAATTCTCCGGCGATTTTTTCAGGAGTGATCCCCTTCTTGTATTCTTTTTTCAATATGGCGCCATCAGGCAGCACGATTTCAGTCTGAATCATTTTTCTTTTTTTTCTTTTTCTTCGGTTTATACGTTGTGTCAAACACAACCGCTGCCGGCCGCTGCACAACTGCGGCAGGCGGCAGGGACTGATCTGATGCGGCTGTTTTTTCCATCATCATTTCCTGTGCGCTCACCGGCACCTCGACGTCGCGGATCTTATGATAGCGGCCGGTCGGGAACAGCACTCTGACTTTGGTGTTGTCAGCCATGTAAAGATCAATCATCCGGTGGATTCTCGCCGCACAGGCCGCATCTTTCAGCGGGCAGGCGATCTCGACTCTGCGTTCGGTGTTTCTGGTCATGAAGTCAGCGGAGGAAATATACATCTTCTCCTCTTCGCCCCTGCCGAAAATATAGATTCTGGAATGTTCCAGATAACGGCCGACGATCTGTCTGACCTCAATGTTTTCGGTCTTTCCCTTGACTCCGGGCACCAGACAGCAGATGCCTCTGACCAGCAGCGTGATCTTCACGCCGGCGCAGGATGCCTCCTTGAGTTTCACGATGATCTCCTCATCGGTGACGGAGTTGACCTTGGCAAAGATATATCCCTCTTCCCCTTTGGCAATCTGTTCATCGATCATGTCAATCAGGGAACTCTTCAGGCTGACCGGCGCCACGAGCAGTTCGTTATAGGTGCCGTCAAGCTTGCCGATCGCCATGTTCTGGAAGAAAACGATCGCGTCATCAATGATTTCCGGTCTGGATGTCAGATAGGCAAGATCGGTATAAAGCTTTGCCGTATTCTCATTGAAGTTGCCGGTGGAAAGCAGCGCCGCATGGGTTGTCTTTCCCTTTTCCACTTTCGTGATCAGGCAGATCTTGGAATGGACCTTGTATCTTTCAAAACCATAGATGACATTGCAGCCGGCATCCTCAAGACGTTCGGAATAGTCGATGTTGTTCTGCTCATCAAATCTTGCCTTGAGCTCGATGAGCACATCAACCTCCTTGCCGTTTTCCGCCGCCAGGCAAAGATAATCGACCAGGCGGGCATGGCTGGCAAGACGGTAGATCGTGATCTTGATCGAAACCACATTCGGATCATTTGCCGCTTCCTTGAGCAATTGCAGGAACGGTTCCATCGATTCATACGGATAGGAAAGCAGAACATCCTTCTTCTGAATCTGCGGGAACAGTTTTCTGGAATAGTTCAAAGACGGCGAAAGCTTGGGCTCATAGGCCGGATATGTGAGTGCCTCCTTCTGCTCATCACTGAGCAGTGAAGGCAGTGAATAAACATATTTGAGATTCATCGGCACACTGCACACAAACACCTCACGGTTGCTGATGCCGAGATTGGTCTGCAGATATTTTTTCAGATGATCGCTGGGCTTCTTTGAGAACGTGAGCATTGTCACATTCATCTTTCTGCGCTCCTTGAGCACTCTGAGCATCTTTTTGCGGTAGTCAAGAATGTTCGCAAAGATATCATCATCGGCATCCACATAGGCGCTTCTTGCGACCGAGATTTTCAGGATTTCCATGATCTGCGCATCGGGGAAGATTTCCGGGGCATAGCTCATGATCAGATCTTCAGTATGCACAAAACGGACCTTCTTCTTGTGCGGCAGTGAAATGATTGGCGGCAGGGTTGTGGGCACCGGCACAAAGGCAAATACCGAACGCTTGGCATATTTCAATACAGCCGCGATATAGATGGTGCCGAACTGCAGATTCGGGAACGGATGATGGGTGTCAACGATCTGCGGGGCCAGCAGGGGAGCGATTGATCTGCGGAAATATTTGCGCAGAAACTTCACTTCATTCTTGTCGCATTCGGATACCGGAATATCCTCGATGCCGCTGCGGGCGAGTCTCTTTCTGAGTTCCTCAAAAATCGCATCGCGCTTTTTCAGGCCGCGCTTGGCAGCAGGATAAATCGCATTGAGCTGACCTTTCGGTGAAAGACCGGACTTATTGTCCACCTTGGTGACGGACACCTTGTCCATATCATAAAGACTGCCCACTCTGACCATGAAGAATTCGGTCAGATTGGAAGTGTAGATCTCAACAAATTTCAGCCGTTCAATGTCCGGAACGGTTTTGTCCTTTGCCTCATTGAGGCAGCGCATGTCAAATTGAAGCCATGAAAGCTCACGGTTCTGTGTGTATCCCTCTTTATATAAATCCTTGATCATACAGGCTTTTCCCCTTTCGCCCTGTCCATTCCATTATATCGTCACATTCATCGAAAAGACTCACGGCAAATGTGTTTTTACTGTTTTTTGTTCAATGCCCTCACCGCATCAAATTCAATTTTTGTGATATGGCAGTAGCCGCCCGGATTCTTGTCCAGATAATTCTGATGATACTCTTCAGCCGTATAAAAATTCTTAAGCGGCTCAAGCTCGACAAAGAAGCGGTCATGTTTCTTTTTCTCCTCTTCGAAAATCTCTTTGAGAAGCTGCGCATCCTGCTCATCGGTGTAATAGACGCCGGTCTGATACTGCGAACCGATGTCATTGCCCTGCCGGTTGGCCACGGTCGGATCAATGCACAGGAAATATGCTTTCATGATCGTCTGCAGAGATACGACGGAAGGATCATAGACAATCCGCACGGTTTCGCGGAACCCGGTATTTCCGCGGCATACATCCTCATAGCGGGGGTTGCTGATCGTGCCGTTGGCATAGCCTGTCTTTGTGTCAATGACGCCATCCAGAAGTTTAAAAGCCTTTTCGCTGCCCCAGAAGCAGCCGGCCGCAAGCCAGATCATTTTCATGCCTTCGCCGAAATCCTTTTCTTCCCGGAAGCCGGGATTCTGATAATATGCGAAAAGAATCTTTCCATCCTTTTCATCGATCTGCTCAAAGCCGTTATGGCGCAGCAGCTGCAGCGAATATTCATTGTCGTTCTGTACGGCGGCATAGACGGTGTCAATGCCGTTTTGAATCAGATGATGGACCAGCACATAGACCGCTTCCGAGGCATAGCCCTGATGGCGCATCGCAGGCATGGTGCGATAGCCGATCAGAAGATGTCCGTCCTCATAGCCGTACATTTCAATGATGCCCCTGAGTTTTTCATCATCCCTTGAAACAACGGCGAGAATATATTCTTTTCCCTCCTGCCAGGACTGTTCGGATGTCTTCACCAGGGCAAGCGCCTTTGTCTCATTGAGCGGCTGATCAAACAGCTCTTTCAGTTCAGGAATATCCGTCTCATTGATTTTTCTCAGAATGATCTTTTCCGAGGTGAGCACGGGGCTTGTTTCATTGATGATCAGCATATTGTCACTCCGTTTCCGTATGATTCCATTATATCTGAAAAAGGCCATGCGTACATGGGACACACGGCCTTGCGGTTATGGTGAGTGCTTACTTTCCGAAGCGTTCCATCAGGCGCGCCATTGCGTCGTCCATGGTGACTTCCTTCTTCTTCGGCTTCTCGTCTTTCTTTCTGTTCTTTGCGCTCTTGCGGTGTTTATAAGCGGCATCACGCTGTTCCAGCTGTTCCTTCGGCAGCATGCTCAGGGAAACTCTTCCTCTTTCCTCATCCAGCTCATAAACCCATACATCGACAATGTCGCCGACTGAGACAATGCTCATCGGATCGACATTTCTGCGCATGCTCATTCTGGTGGTGTGAACCAGACCGTCCTCATGCAGACCGATATCGACGAAGGCGCCGAAGTCAACGACATTGCGGACTGTTCCGGAGAGCTTGTCGCCGACATGCAGATCGCTCATTTCCAGCACATCGCTTCTTAACAGAGCGGTTTCGAACTGATCGCGGTAGTCGCGCAGCGGCTGGGTGATGGAATCCTCGATATCCTTGAGGGTATAGGAATCAATGCCAAGATCCTTGACCTTGTCTTCCGGGAAGGTGATATCCGCAGCTCCAAGCTGGGTAATGCCGCATGCCTTCATCAGCGCACGGGCAGCCTCATAGCTTTCCGGATGGATGGAAGTCGCATCCAGCGGCTCTTCTCCATCAGTGATGCGTAAGAAGCCTGCGCACTGCTGGTAAGCCTTGGGGCCGAGCTTCTTGACTTTCATCAGCTGGGTACGGTTGGTGAAACGTCCGTTCTCATTTCTGTAATTGACGATTTCCTTGGCGACCGCACTGTTAAGACCGGAGATATGGGTCAGCAGTTCCATGGATGCGGTGTTGAGGTCCGCACCGGTGCGGTTGACGCACTTCATGATCGCTTCATCAAGTCTTTCGGACAGTGCCTTCTGGGGCAGATCGTGCTGGTACTGACCGACACCGATGGACTTGGGATCGATCTTGATCAGTTCAGCCAGCGGGTCGAGCAGTCTTCTGCCGATGGAAACCGCGCTTCTTTCCTCAACCGCCAGATCCGGGAATTCAGCTCTGGCCGCTTCCTGGGCGCTCCATACAGATGCGCCTGCCTCGGAGACAATCGCATATTCGGTTTTCAGATTGTTTTCACGGATGACTTCGGCGACCAGCTTTTCACTTTCACGGCTGGCGGTGCCGTTGCCGATAGCGACAATCTCAACCGCATACTTCTGGATCAGTCTGAGCAGTGCCTTCTTGCTTGCTTCGATATCGCCGCCCTTTTTGGAGAACGGATAGATCTTTTCAACCGTGAGCATCTTTCCGGTCGCATCAATGACGGCGAGTTTGCAACCGTTGTAATAGCCCGGGTCAAAACCGAGAACAGTTCTTCCCTTGAGCGGTGCCTGCAGCAGCAGCTTTTCGAGGTTGGCGGAGAAGATCTCGATGGATCTTGTATGCGCGCGGTCGGAGAGCTCCGAACGGATTTCTCTTTCGATGGACGGGAACAGCAGTCTTGTGCAGCCGTCATCCGCCGCCAGTTTCAGCTCATTGTCAACGATGGTGGACTGCTGATGGGTCAGGTTGTTCAGTGCCTGTTCCTTTAGTCCCTCCTCATCAAAGATGAAATTGACGCTGATCACCTTCGCCTTTTCGGCACGGTCAATCGCCATGATTCTGTGATCGGCGAGAGTGGAGATCTTTTCGGAATAATCATAGTAATTCTGATAGACCTTCTTCTCATCCTCGGCATCTTTCTTCAGCTTGGTCTCAATGACACCGGCCTTCATGATGGTATCCTTGAAGGCCCATCTCTGCTTGGCATTGTCAGAGACGGCTTCGGCGATGATATCCATGGCGCCCTGGACGGCATCCTTGATATTCTTCACATCGTCATTGATATACTTCATGGCCTCTTCGACCAGGTTTCCCTCTGTCGGCAGCGCGAGCATCCAGTCAGCCAGCGGCTGCAGACCGTTTTTGATCGCGGTTGCGGCTCTGGTCTTTTTCTTCTGGGCATAAGGACGGTAGATATCCTCAACCTGGGAAAGCTTTGTGCACTCCTCGACACTCTTTTTGATTTCGTCGGTCAGCTTGCCCTGCTCGGCGATCAGCTTGAGAACGTTCTCCTTGCGCTCGGCGAGCTTGAGCTGATAATCATACTGCTTTTGAATGTAGAGGATCTGTTCCTCATCGAGTCCATGTGTCTGTTCCTTGCGGTAGCGGGCAATAAAGGGAACGGTGTTGCCTTCTTCAAGAAGTGATAATGTATTCTGCACCTGGCTGAGATTGATTTTCAGCTCAGATGCGATCGATCTGATAATTTCCTCGTTCATGAAAAGTACTCCTTTCAACTGTGTTATCTTATCACGGCTAAGCGCAGGATGCACACATGACATTGTGAACGATTATTCACTTGACTTGCCGCTCACATACAAAAGGGACTTGCGTCCCTTTCAGAAATATCAATGAACTTTACGCTTTTTACACTCAGCGGGGATCATGAATCGTGCTGACTGCACGGCGGTATGAATACATGGATAACAATGCGCATAACACCAGCGGCACCGCAAAGCCGATCAGGAAAACAGCTGTGAAACCGGCGCTCATGTCATGGTTCATATGGCCCACCGCGATGATATTGACCAGATACAGCAGACCAATCAGAGTGATGAAACCATAGAAGCCAATCACCTCGCCCCTGCGGATGGCTGCGGAATCCTCATCGGTGCAGCCGATCTGATCAAGGGTCATGAAATAGCGTGTGCGTCCGGTCAGATCGGTTGAGTATTTGAACAGCACGGCCAGTGACAGCAGCACATTCATGACAATGAATGACATCGTATACATCAAAAGCTCAATCGGTTTGGTCTGCTTGGAAACCAGCGATGTGCTTAACAGGCACGCACATCCCAGCATCAGCAGGAGATTCAGCTTGAGCAGCCTTAAGTCATGGCGGATAAAGCCGTCCCTGATAAATGCCCGCAGCTTTGAAGGATTTTTCTCATTGCGCGCGCTGAGCCAGGGCACAAACACCGTGTCAATGCACATGTTGAGACCCACAAGAGAAAGCAGCGCATAGACGATCATACCGCTCTCGGTGGTATAAAACATTGCAATGGGTGCGAGCCATAATACCATACAGAGAATCTTCTTGAGCACACCCGGCACATTGCCGAGGTAGAAGATCCCGCTGCCCGAAGCGGTCATGATGTCCTTGGAGAACATCATTGTGGCCGCGTTTCTGAGGGCGAAGCTCAGATTGAGCATGATGACAAAGAACACCACAAAGCCGAGAATGATCCCGACCATCAGATTGGCTTCATAGCTGTTGGCGATCACAAGTGAACTGTTCAGGACGCTTGCCAGCAGATGATTCATCATCGGTATCATCATATTGGCAATGATCAGACCGACCGGAATGGCAATGATCAGAAGAATGACTGTCTGGATGAGAAGATACGTGGCCAATTGAAGCGCGGTGGCTCCGCAGATCAGACGAACTGCCAGCTCCTTCGCCTTCCGCTTGACGAAGAAGTCATTGGCAAACAGAATCGCCGTCATACAGATCACGATGACCGTTACCGAGATCAGAGTGGCCAGCGGATCCGTTCCTGCGGTCAGCAGGCTTGCCCCATCGGGATCGCTCATCATCATGTTGAAGAACAGATAGATGAAAATCGATGTGAGCAGAAGGGTCAGCCAGTAGAAGAAGGAACGGATGAAATCATCGCGCAGAGAGCGCAGCGCGTCACGGATAATCATGCCGCGAGAATCTCCCTGGATTCAGCGGAGTTGATTTCGACGATCTTCTGGAAGTATTCGTCCTGGGTGAGATTTTCTCTGTCAAGAACAGTCTCGATATTGCCGTCCTTGATATAGATCAGTCTTGAGGAATAGGAAGTGATCAGCGGGTCATGGGTAACCATGACAATGGTCACTCCGTAATCACGGTTGAGCATCTGCAGGATGTTCATGAGCTCGCTGGAATTTTTCGAGTCAAGATTGCCGGTCGGCTCATCGGCGACGATGATGCGGGGATGGTTGACCAGCGCGCGGCAGATCGCGGCTCTTTGTCTCTGACCGCCGGAGCATTCATTGGGGAACTTCTTCAATAACTGCAGAATATCCATCTGCCCGGCCAGTTCATTGACCCGCTTGTGAATCTCATCGCTGTCCATGTGTGCCAGTGACAGCGGCATGGCGATATTTTCAAACATCGTGTGTGTATCCAGCAGGTTGAAATCCTGGAAGATGAAACCGAGATTCTGGAAACGGAAACGGCCGATCTCGTTGGAGCTCATTGATCTGACTTCACGGCCGTTGATATAAACGTGTCCGCTGGTAGGCAGATCGATCGTAGAAATATTATTGATAAACGTCGATTTTCCGCTGCCGGAAGGTCCCATGATGGCGACGAAGTCCCCTTCATGAACCTGGAAATTAATGTCATGAAGAGCTTCAAAGGCATTGGGTGTGTTATAGTTGTACACCTTCTTCATGTTTTTCGCTTCCAGAACAATTTCACTCATAAACTGATTTTCCTTTCTTTCTCTGACCATTTTATTGTAAACGAAACCCGTGTCTGTTTTCATCTGTTTTACGCACCCGCCCGAGAATATCTGCCGCGTAAAGAAAAGACCTCCTGTGCAGGCATGATACTCTCCTTGACGGCAGTGCTTTGGCTGTCTGATCACAGACTGAAAAAGGCTACAAGTATGTTTCATTGCCGCTTCTGTCACTGCAGAACCTTAAAAATCACACCGTATGGTCAAATCGGGCAAAAATGATAGAATGAATCTTGTACAGGAGGTAAAACAAATGCCTGACTTTATCAGAATTATTATCTGGGTTGCCGTAGCACTGATCGTGCTGGCAATCATCATCTCATGCATCAACATCGTTCCTCAGCAGAATGCATACGTCATCGAACGCCTTGGCCGCTACAAGGCCACATGGGACGCCGGTCTTCACTTCAAGCTGCCGCTTGTCGACAGAATCGTGCGCCGTGTTCTTCTCAAGGAACAGGTTGCGGACTTCGCGCCGCAGCCGGTCATCACCAAGGATAACGTCACCATGCAGATTGACTCGGTCGTCTATTTCCGGGTCATGAATCCGCATGACTATGCATATGGTGTTGAGAATCCGATCATGGCGATGGAAAATCTCACCGCCACCACCCTGCGTAACATCATCGGTGACATGGAGCTTGATACAACCCTCACATCCCGTGATTCCATCAACTCAAGCATGCTGCAGATCATCGACCAGGCCACCGACCCTTGGGGAATCAAGGTTACCAGAGTCGAGCTCAAGAACATCCAGCCGCCCGCAGCCATCCGCGAGGCAATGGAAAAACAGATGAAGGCGGAGCGTGAAAAGAGAGCCGCCATCCTCACTGCCGAAGGTGAAAAGCAGTCCATGATCCTGACCGCGGAAGGTAAGAAAGAATCCGCAGTCCTCGAGGCTGAGGCCAACAAACGTGCAACCATTCTCGCTGCGGAAGCGCAGAAGGAAAAGGAAATCAAGGAAGCGGAAGGCCGCGCCGAAGCGATCCGTGCCGTGCAGAATGCACAGGCTGACGGTATCCGTGCCATCAAGGAAGCAGGTGCGGACGATGCTGTGATCCGTCTCAAGAGCCTTGAGGCTTTCCAGGCTGCCGCCGACGGTCAGGCAACCAAGATCATCGTTCCCAGCGACATCGCATCACTGGCCGGTCTTGCCAAGAGTGTGACAGAAAGCATGAAGTAATATGGCATCCATGTTCTTTCTTGTATGGATCATCATCATACTGACATTCTTTGCAGTCATCCTCAGTTCAACCAAAGGAAAAGCTGTTTCCTTCAAACGCAGAACCATCGCTCATGACGGTCATGTGATTCCAAGAAAAAATGACATCACCTGCGAAACGGCATATGGACATAACCATGGCACCACGCAGGAAGACAGAAGATTTATCGTCCATGAGGATCCGCCCGAAGGCTATGTCGTCCTCAACGGCGTCAAGCGCAGTCTTGAAGAGTGCAAATATCTCTGAAATTCAGATTGACGGCATCTGCCGCAAAAGCGGATGCCGTTTTTCTTATGCCTTCCGAAGAAAAAAGACGGTGTGAACAAAGCACATCGCCAATAAACTACTCAGTTATTGTCTGGATTTCTCCCAGTCCTGTCTGAAAAGAATGCACATCTCAGCATCCTCAACGGTGCCCAGACGTGTTTCAATGCGGTCATATGCGTAATGCTTGAAACCGCATTTTTTCATTACCTTCTCCGAGCGCTGATTGCTCAGGAAATGTCCGCAGAAAGCCGCATCCAAATGCTTTTCCTCAAACAGCCAGCGGATCACCTCATTCACAGCTTCAGGCATCAGGCCTTCTCCCCAGCAGTCCTTCGCCAGCACATATCCGATCTCACGGCATTTCAGCCGCTCAAACTCCGGATAGCGTTTTTCATTGTAATATTCAATGCCGAGCGAGCCGATGACTCTGCCCTCCTTTTCAATGGCGAAGGTTTTTTTCTCATCCATGAACAGATTGAGAATCATCTTTGACTCTTCCCGGTTTTCATGCGGTTTCCAGCCGGCCATCTGCCCGACGCCGTCGACGTGCGCATAGGCAAACAGATCATCGAGATCCTTCTCTTCAAACGGTCTGAGGGTCATCCGCTGTGTTTTCAAAACCGTTTTGGTGACATCAATCAGAATGTTCATGGTTTTCTCCTAAACCTTTACAAATACAATCAGATAAACACAGATGCAGGTCCACAGAACCAGAAACAGCGGCACCATGATCCGAAATTTTGTATGCCTTGTTTTATGATGAAAAAGATTCATCGAGATCCAGGCACCCAATGCTCCGCCAAGGCCTGCGGAAACAAGCAGGGCAAACTCGGAGATGCGCCATTTCCGCTTCTTTGATCTGAGCTTGTCAATGGCAAACATGAACATGCTCATGACATTGATCAGAACCAGATAAATGATCAGCAGATATCTCTCAGCGCTCATCTGTGCTCTCCTGTTTCTCGGATGCGAAGCCTTTGCCGTCCAGCTGCATATAGACAGCCATATACAGTGCACTGATCATGAGCACCTGCGCAAAGGAAGCCATGGCATTCCAGTAAAGCATCACACCTGCAAAGATGATCAGCGTAAGACAGATCATATGAACCAGCCCCCGGATGCGCTCATCGGTGCGGGTTTCATATGGAGCGGCTGATCTGTCCAGAATCAGCGGAACAAGGATCTGATCTGCCGCAAAGGCACTGGCCAGAATGCCCGCCAATAATGCATTGACACGAAGTGCATAAAGCAGGCTGATCAGCGATACAACGCCAGAGGCAGCCTTGCGCAGCAGGATATGTTCCTTTTTTTCCGCCAGGCCACGTTCGGCATATGCATGGCATACAGAGGCGGCAAGCGATGAAGCGATCATCATCACAGCTGCCCATCGCAGCGGCAATTCAGAACGATAGCCGAGAATGCTGCATACCGCATATACATACATGATGATGCAAATCGTAAGCGCCGCAAATGAGACAGCTTTCATGATATATGGCTTTGAATCATCGCAGACGGTTTCATTTTCTTCATATACGGGCAATGGCGAACCGGACATATATGTATCAAGCAGTTCCAGAGAACGCAGATCTTTGCGCAGCCCCAGAATTTCATATGACTGATGTGCATGGTCACGGACCAGATCCATGAACATGAACAGCATCATGATCACACCATACAGGCCAAGCCTGCCGTTTTTCATTTCAAATAATGCAAAGATCAAAACCGCACTCAGGACAATGGCAAGCACTGCCTGCGGAATCAGATGCAGATCCAAAACGAATTTTTCAGCGGAAACAATCTTCTTTTCCGCCATTTTCTTAAACAGAAATTCATGAATCACAAAACCCGGCACCATAATCAGAGCGCATCTGTAATCCAGAACCGTCACGATGATGATGCGGATGATATCCCTGATCAGCAATACTCCGCTCTGCATGATTCCTTCCATCTGAAAATGAACGGCATCATCCATCAGCGGATACAGTTCTTCCTGATTCTGTTCATCCATTGTCTGTTCGAGGGTTTCCATAAACCGGTCTTCCATGTCCAGACGGATACCGTTGAAAATGGAATTAAAAAGGAAAATGCCGGCCGCTGCCCCGAAGGCGCATGCCAGGGCGATCAGGGAAACATACATGTTTCCGATGCCCGCAAACAGCGCATTCAAAGTCAGCGCCGCCGCATAATACATGATCAGCCCGGTCAGTGCGATCACTGCCGCAAAGATATATAAGAGGAGCGCTTTTCTGCCTGTGCTCTCCTTGAGAAGTGTTCTGATATTTTTCTGCATATCAGTCATTATAGCCTATCGCATGCTTTCTCAGATATAATATCGTCAGATTAACGGAGGATTAAAACAATGAGCAGATTCCCGGAAAACTTCCTTTGGGGCGCCTCTTCATCCGCTTTTCAGATCGAAGGCGGCTGGGATGAAGGCGGCAAAGGAATGACTGTTGCCGACTACAATTCTTTCAAACGCTCCGACCGCCAGGCCGATTCAAAAGTGGCCAGCGATTTCTATCATCATTATGAGGAAGACATTGCCCTGATGAAGGAGCTCGGCATGATGATTTACCGTTTCTCTCTTTCATGGGCAAGAATCATTCCGGATGGAGACGGTGAAGTCAATCCCGAAGGTGTCGCCTTCTATCATAAAGTCATCGACTGCCTGATTGATAACGGCATTCAGCCCTTTGTCACCCTTTATCATTTCGATCTGCCCTATGCGCTTGTCGAAAAATACAACGGATGGGAGGACCGCCGCTGCATTGACGCATTTGAAAAATATGCCCGTGTCTGCTTTGAGGAATATGGGGATCAGGTCAAATACTGGCAGGTCATCAATGAGCAGAATCTCATGATCCGCGTGGATGAGAGAATGAATATCAATGAACCTGATCCTTATAAAGCTGATAAAATGCGTGCGGCCATGGACTATCATATGTTCCTCGCCCATGCCAAAGCGACAAAGCTCTGCCATGAGATTGTTAAGGACGGCAAAATCGGTCCGGCTGTTTCCAGCACATGCACATATCCTCTGACCAATAAGCCGGAGGATGTATGGGCGGCAAGAATGAATGACTATATGAAGACGGTCTATTGCCTCGATATGCATGTGTACGGAAAATATTCCGGCATCTATATGAGATATCTGAAAGAACGTGATATCGTGCCTGAAATGCTTGAGGGGGATGAGGAAATCCTGAAATACGGAAAACCCGACTATATCGCCTTCAACTATTACCGCACCCTTTGCGCAAGCTATCTGCCTGCGGATGATGAACACCCCATCGGCATGCGTGTATACCGCGGCAATGAGGTCGACTTTGATCAATACGGCTATTGCCGTGATGAAAGAAACACCAATCTCACCGCTTCCGAATACGGCGCCCAGATTGATCCGATGGGATTAAGAATCGTGCTCAATGATTATTACAGCAGATACCGTCTGCCCTTATTGATCACGGAAAACGGCCTGGGCATGGCGGATACCCTGACCGAAGACGGAAAGGTTCACGATCCCTACCGCATTGACTACATCCGTGAACATATCAAAGCATGTGCGGATGCGATTGAGGACGGGGTTGAGCTGATGGGCTATTCCCCCTGGTCATTTGAAGATCTGCTCTCCTCACATCAGGGCTTCCGCAAACGCTATGGATTTGTCTATATCAACCGCGAAGATATGGATCTCAAGGATCTTGCCCGCATAAAGAAGGATTCTTATTACTGGTATCAGAATGTGATCCGCACCAACGGTGAAAAGCTTGACTGAAACCGAAGACCGGCCGCGGCCGGTCTTTTCATTATATGGTAGGCGATTGGGATTAACCAATCGCCCCCAATCAAACCGTGCATGCGCTACTAACGCACACGGCTTACCGACACGATTCGTCAAGACGAACTTTCACATACACTATAGTTTCGCGTAGGCGTAGGCAAAGAATCTGGCCCGATTAGGGGAGTAACTACTTTTCTTCTTTGCCCTATCGCGGTTAAGCATATACTCTTCCACGGTCAGATCTTCGTGGAAGATTTTTCTTAGCAGATAGTCTCCACATACCAATTTCATGTTACAGATAAAGAATCTGTTGCCATACTTAACGGTAAGCATTTTACCTGCTCTTTGTCCGCCATGCATTTTCCCTCTGTTCGAGAAGTTCACTCTGAGTCTTCCTCTTACATAGGCATCAAGCTGACTGTAAATTCCTTTGATCGGTTTACCTTTCATCACCCGATTCCTTGCAAGCAGTACCTCATTAACTTCTTTCCAGACTTTGGCTGTTGCCAACATATAGTTGTACTTTCCACGCATGATGGGGTTCAGCTTTGCTGTCCATTGTTCAAAAGATTTTGAATATGACTTCTTCGTTTCCGCTTTAAGATCCTGTCTGAACTTCTTTTCTGCACTCGGACTTGGTCCGTAATAGTACGTTTCTTTTCCGTCCTTGCCTCTGTGCACATGATAGAAGATGTAATTCAGATACTCAAAATTGTCCTTATGGAAATCCACTTTATGTGTCTTTTCCTCCGACAGCTCCAGCCCCAGCTGATCTAGTATGCCGTTTACCAGCACGACTGCTCTTTCCAGTTCCTCTGCTGTTTTGCACATGACAATGCTGTCATCCGCATAGCGCACAATTTCAAATCCTGCTTTGCTTACTTCCCAATCGAGTTCATTCAGATAGATGTTCATCGCCAACGGGCTCCATACACCTCCCTGCTGTACTCCGCTCTGCGAATCATAGCGTCTGCCGTCTTCCATGTATCCGGCTTTCAGCCAGTTCCATATCATCTCCAGCACAGTTCCGTCCGATATATATTTGCTCAGTACTTTCATCAGCTTCTTATGGGGGATATTGTCAAAACATCCTTTTATATCGAAGTCATAGATGTACCAGTAGTCATATTCCAGTCGTGTTACAACCTTCTTGACTGCCAATTCTGTACCTCTGTTCGGTCGGAATCCGCATGAGTTATCGTGGAATACATTCTTCTCAAAGAATGGTGTGAGTATATTTACCAGCGCCTGCTGGATGACTCTGTCTTTGATCGTCGGTATCCCCAGCGGTCTCAGTTTGCCATTCTTCTTTTTGATGTATACCCGTCTTGCAGATGTGGGTTTATAAGTTTTCTCTTTCAGTTCTTTCAGAATCTCATTCAGATACTTTTCTGAATTCTCATCAAAATCCTTGATGCTGACTTTGTCGACACCGCTTGCTCCATGATTGGCTTTGACATGCTTCCATGCCTCTTCCAGTCTCCTGTAGCTCAGCAGCTGTCCATATATGCTGAATAGCTTCTGTTTCAATGGTTCGTTCATTGTCCTGATTATCTCCTTTTCGCTCTGACGGTTCATCCTCTTTGACTGCTCCGCTTTCACGGGTCATCGATTTTTCATTTCCGTCACTATATTACTTCGGAGTCCGTGAAGTGAGCACGCTTCCGTCCCTCTGCTTTCGCAGGCTTCATCCGTACTACCATGCTCTCTGACTTCATGTGCACACTAATCTGTCACTTCGCTAAGCTTATAGACAGCAGTCCATTGAATGCACAGATCTCACAGGGTCACCACACCCTCCTTCGCAGACATGCACCTTGCTTACACACCTGCGGATTCCACTGACTCTTGCAGTCTCATCAGCTTCCTTTGGATTTCCCGTTTTTTCAGCACGGTCATCATCCGCAAGCGCCACAGCGCCTTGATAAATTAGAGCCTGTCTGCCCGTTCCATTCCTTCCGCACGGCGTCTCACGGCACCGCACTGAACTTCCCTCTGCGCCTGGCTGCACCCTTGGGCGCCATGGGTCTTTCACCCATGAAGGATACTTCTTCGTTTCTTGGCTTTTGAATAGTTCTTCACCTCCGATACTTGTTCAATTTCCACCAGTATTTCGATGATATGTGGGTGTGACTGCCTGTCACACTGAAAAGGCAGTCAGAAATCTGACTGCCCGTCATGCATCATATTTTTCAAAGAATTCACGCAATGTCCGTTCATAGCGCACCGGATCGATCTGCGCACTGGCTGCGTGCGATGCCCCTTCCACATATACGGTCTCATGTTCGCAGACGCAGGCATCCGCATTGAGCTGCGTATGATAAGGCTTCACGAAGCGGTCTTTTGTGCCATGGAAGAACAGTACCGGATACTTCGCATGTTTCAAAGCGGAAAATGTTTCCGCTTCCTTCATGGAAAAACCGGCAAGCAGCCTGCACCAGAAGTCCGCCGCAAGTCTTACGGGCTTCACGGACACCTTGTACCAGGTTTTCTGCACATCCGCCATGATCCGGTCCATGGTCGTATATCCGCAATCCGCGATGATGCCTTTGACGCCGCCAAGCTCTCTGTCCGCATTCATCAATACATTGGACGCACCCATGGATACGCCATAAAGATAAACAGGAAGGTTCTTCTCATTGCGTCCGCTCATCCAGTCAGTCCATCTGGCGATATCATCTTTTTCCTTTGCGCCGAAGGTGATGTATTTTCCTTCGCTTTCACCCATGGAACGCTCATCGATTGCCAGGATTGCGCAGTCCTTTTTCAGCATGGGAAAGCTGAAGCAGAAATCGGATTCCGGCGAGCCATGGTAGCCATGGCAGAGAATCATGATCCGTTTTGCATCGTCATTGGGATAAAAGCGGGCATGCAGTTTCAGCCCGTCCGCCGAAGTGATCCACGCATCTTCATACGGGATGGCAGCCATCTTTTCTTTCGCCTGTTTTTTTGCCTGGAAAAGTCTGCCCTTTTCACTTTGGGGATCAGGCTGTCTGCGCGGTTTCTTCCACATCGGATTGTTCTCAACCACACTCAGACGGAATGTATAATATCCGGCTGCCGCCAGCAGCGCTGCCGCAGCCCCAAGCGAGGAAATGAATAATTTATGCCTCACGCATGACCTCCTGTTCCTTTTTCTTCGCAACCGTAAACAGATAGATGATGCACAGAATTGTCTGTACAAGCGAGGAAGCCGGGGTTGCCAGACCGACCCTGAACAGAGAAACGGGCTTCACTTTGCTCATCAGATATGATACCGGAATTCTGACTCCGAAGGCGCCGATGATACTCTGGGCCATGACGAATTTCGTATAGCCGCAGCCGTTGAAATAACCGTTGAAGCAGAAGAAGAACGCGGTCAGAACACAATCAATCGCATAGGCCTTGAGATATTCCCAGCCCTGTGCGACCACTTGTGCATCCTTTGAGAAGATTCCGCAGAGCAGATCGCCATGGAAGAATGAAAAATATCCGATCACAATTCCGAAGACAAGCGAAACGCCGATGCCCATGGCCAGTGCCTTGCGGGCCCGGTCCATTTTCCTTGCCCCATAGTTCTGGGCCACAAACGAAGCCATTGACTGGCCGAAGGCGCTTGGCACCAGCATGATAAAGCCGCATACCTTTTCCGCCACGCCCATACCGGCGCTTGCCATCAGGCCAAGCGAATTGACAATGGCGAGAATGATCAGAAAGCTCATGCCGACAAGCAGATCAGCCAGCGCAATCGGAAAGCCGAAGCCGGTGATCTGTCTGATGATGGCCTTGTTGAAGCGGATCATTTCCCTTCTGAATTCAAAGGGAAGCGTGATCCTTCTGATCAGGATCAGAGATACAGCCACACTGAATGCCTGGGCTGCCACGGTCGCAATTGCGGCACCGGAGGCGCCCATATGGAAATTATTGACAAGAATATAGTCGAGCACCATATTCATGGCCGCGGCAACGCCGACCGCAAACAGCGGAACCCTCGAGTTGCCAAGACCTCTGAACAAAGCGCCGAGCAGATTGTATGCGGTGATGAATACAAAACCGGCCGAACAGATACGGATATAGCTGACCGTCATCTCAAATGCCTCTTTCGGGGCATTCATCAGATTTGCCAGAAACGAGGCGCCAGGAACCATCACAAGGGAAAGACAAAGCGCGATCAATGCAAAGAAGGCAATGCTCGTGCCGACCGCTCTGCCCGCCTCTTCGGGATCGTTTTTTCCAAGCAGCTGGCCGATCAGGATGGTTGTGCCCATCGAAAGACCGGCGATCACACTGGTGGCGGTCATCATGATCTGCGCGCCTGTCGATACCGCCGAAACATCCGCACTGAGTGCGAATCTGCCGACGATCAATACGTCCACTGCGCCATAAAGCGACTGTAAAAACAATGCGAACATCACCGGCAGCGCAAACTGCAGCAGCGGTTTCAATATCTTTCCTTCTGTAAAATTACCGGATGCCATAATACCAACCTCTTCCAATGAAAACCGGTTCACAATCCGTGAACCGGCAATTCATCATAATGTTAACAATCTGAAGCGGAATGTCAATCAGAACAGACCCTGGGCGAGCATTGCGGTTGCAACCTTGAGGAAGCCTGCAATGTTGGCACCCTTGACCAGGTCATAGCCAAGACCGTATTCCTCTGCGCATGCGGCGGAGTTGTCATGGATGGACTTCATGATCTGCTTGAGCTTCGCATCAACTTCTTCCGCTGTCCAGCCGATTCTCTCGGAGTTCTGGCTCATTTCCAGTGCGGATACGGCAACGCCGCCGGCATTGGCAGCCTTGGCGGGACCGACGATGACGCCATTGTCCTGCAGATACTTGACAGCTTCGTTTGTGGCAGGCATGTTCGCGCCTTCGAAGTAGTACTTCACGCCGTTGGCAACGATCTTCTTTGCCTCTTCCATGCCGATTTCATTCTGGGTTGCGCACGGAATGCATACGTCAACCTTGACACCCCAGGGCTTTTCACCCTCGTGATATTCGCATCCGAACTTTTCGGCATACATCTTGATGTTTGCCTTTCTGGATGAACGCATTTCAAGCAGGTAGTTCAGTTTTTCTTCTGTTGTGATTCCATCCGGATCATAGACATATCCGTTATGACCGGAGATGGTAACAACCTTGCCGCCGAGCTCGGCGATCTTCTTCGCAGCGCCCCATGCAACGTTTCCATAGCCGGACAGAGCGAATGTCTTGCCTGCAGGTGTGTCATTCTCATGTGCGAATACTGAGCATGCATAATACAGAACGCCATAGCCTGTGGCTTCCGGACGGATCAGGGAACCGCCGTATGTCAGGCCCTTGCCGGTCAGAACGCCGTTGTCATAAGCATCGCGGATTCTTCTGTACTGACCGAACATGTAGCCGATCTCTCTGCCGCCGACACCGATGTCACCGGCCGGTACGTCTGTGGACGGACCGATATGACGCTGCAGCTCTGTCATGAATGCCTGGCAGAAACGCATGATTTCATTGTCGCTCTTTCCGTGAGGATCGAAATCGCTTCCGCCCTTGCCGCCGCCGATCGGCAGTGTGGTCAGACTGTTCTTGAAAATCTGTTCAAAACCAAGGAACTTAAGGATACCGAGGTTAACGGACGGATGGAATCTGAGACCTCCCTTGTACGGGCCGATCGCTCCGTTGAACTGTACACGGTAACCTCTGTTGACACGTGCTTTGCCTTCATCATCAACCCAGGCGACGCGGAACTCAACGACTCTTTCCGGTTCAACCAGTCTTTCCAGAAGCGCTGCCGCCTCGTATTCAGGATGTCTTTCAACAACCGGTTCGATGGAAGTCAGAACTTCTTCGACTGTCTGCAAAAACTCAGGTTCGTTCGGATTCTTTGCTTTTGTCTCTTCGATGACTCGCTTTACATATTCGCTCATGTTATTCTCCTCCATTCATTTCTGGTCCGGAACATCCGGATAAGCGATTTCAGACAGAATTCAATATAGTCTGTACGTCGAAATATGAAGCCTCCATATTTCTTTAAGACCTTGGTTATTTTACAACCTTACAGGCATGATGAAAAGCCTTTCAGCGAATGTAAATTTTTACATTCGCTATTTTTTTAGAAGCTAAGACTGATTTTCAACGGTTTTGCATGCAAAAACCGGATTCATCATCTGAATCCGGCTGTATTTACATGCATGTCAGTCAATCACAAATGATCCGCTGCGGAACACCGGGATTACTTTTCCGTCATATGTGATGCCGTCGATGTCCATATCGGCGGTGCCGAACATGAAGTCCTCATGCTGAAGAGAGGTGTTGCCGCCTTTGGACAGCAGCTCTTCCTCGCTCATCTCAATGCCGCCTTCGATATTCTCCGGATAGCATCTTCCAAGGGCCAGATGGCAGGAGGCGTTTTCATCATAAAGCGTGTTATAGAAGAGAACACCGCTCTGTGAAATCTTTGATTCATGGGGTACCAGTGCCACTTCGCCAAGATGAGAAGAGCCTTCATCAAAGCCGAGGAGTGTGCCCAAAGCCTCCTCATTCTTTTCGGCATGGTATTCAACAACCTTGCCTTCCTTGAAAATGAGGGTGAAGTTTTCGATCAGCACACCATTGTAGGAAAGCGGTCTGCTTGAGACAACCTTACCTTCCGTTTTGTCTCTGTGAGGCATGCAGAAGACTTCCTCGGTGGGAATGTTGGGATCGAAGTAAACACCTGCCGGAGTCGTGCATCCGCCGCCAACCCAGATATGGTTCTCGGTCAGCGGCACATGCAGATCTGTACCGAGACCGTTTCTGAAATGGAGTTCCCTGAAATTGAATGCGGTCATTTTTTCAGCGTGGCGGATCAGCTGCGCATCGTGCTCCTTCCACCATTCAACCGGATCATTGTCCTCACTCACTCCGGACACATCAAACAGCACTTTTTCAAGCTGATTGAATGCCTCCTGCTCATCCAGTTCAGGAAAGACGACTCTTGCCCAGTCTTTTGATGCCACTCCGAGCACGCACCATTGTCCGAAATTGTTTGCTGTATAGGCCTGAAGGTCTCCCATCTTTTCATGATATGCCTTCTGATAAGCGCGGATCTTGCCTGCCGGCACATCCTTGAGGGAGCCGGGCTGATCGGAAAGAACTGACAGATAACAGCCCTTCTGATCATGGACAGCCTGTTCTCTTTCATGAAGCCAGTCACCAATATCCGCAAGGGTTTCCTCACTCTGGTTCAGATAATCGAGCTTTGTGATCTTCTGATCTCTCCATCTGACATCCACAGACTTCGCACCGGCTTTGTATGCTTCTTCAGCGACCATTTCCACAAATCGATAATCACGCACATCAGCGCGGACGACCAGCGGCTGATCAGGCTGCACATTGACACCCCTTCTGACTGCAAGCTGTGCGAGTTTTCTGTATAAAGCTTCGTTTCTCATTCACTGTCCTCCTTCAGAATGAATTCCTTCCGGTATCCTTCCAGACTCTTGATCGATGCGATGTATTCTCTGGAAAGATAGAGAGATGAGGGACCGAACGGATTGATGACAATGCCCTCATAACCTTTGCCCAGCATTTCAGTGGCCTGCGGAAAATCCATGATCAATACCAGTGTCTTCTCATCATCCATGATATTTTCATAACGGCTTAATGCATCCCAGTCTGTAAACACCGGGAATACCGATTTGTCCGGTTCACGTGAAGAGCTGACCGACTGGAACAGCACGTTGTGCGATCCGCTCATCGCTTCCGTAATATCCCCGCTGAGTGCGCTTTGATCTTCGGTTTTGGCGGGAACCAGATAATGTCCGTGCACACAGTCATAAATGAATGTGCTCATGAAGCGGCTGTCTTCCACATATTCACTGTAAACACTGAGCATTCCCGAAATCCGCGGATTTTCAGCATCGATCCGCTTATGTACCGTATGGCCGGTGACTGTATTGCTCACAACGACGAAATCATGCCAGGTGAACGAAGCATTTCCCAGCGTATTCAGATAGATGGTTGCCTTCTGATCTTTCGCTCTGCTGACTTTCATTCCGTCCGTATAAATCCGGCCGATTCTCACTTTCACGGAGTCCTGCGACCCGGAGTGGGCAAAAGCGCGGTCGCCGCTTCTGATCTCTCCCTGCACCGTTCCCCTGATGCCGCCTTCAGCCAGGAATTCCTCGGCGATGAATGTGAATCGTCTTTGGTTGAGTGAATAGATTTTTTCAGCTGCTTTCACCTGCCTGTTCCGGGGAATCAGACGGTGATAATTGCGGATGTAAACAACCGCCGCAATCATAACTGCAATAAAAAGAATCAAAGGAGAAGCCTGCCGCTGATTTCTCAGCAGAGAATCCGCCTGTCTGTCATTGATATATGTCACTGAATAAAAAACCACCAGCACCAGAGAAACAAACAGCACATTCATCGGCCATCTGCCTTTGAATGTGGTCTTCTGAACAATCCCTTCTCCTTCATCGAACACACGGTTGAAATAGATGATCAGCAGCATGCATCCGAAATTGATCAGGATGGAGATGGCAAGAATAAAGCAGGCCGCGCCGAAACTGAGCTCACCATTCATGAAATCAATGAGCAGCGTCGCGTCGAAACAGACGCCGCCCGCAAAGAAGAAGCCCGCTGCGAAGCCTGCGATCAGGGACAGTGTTTTTTTGAGTTTTCTGTTCATCATGGAAAGTATAGCAGAGAAAATGCCATCTGCTTTCTTTTATATTTCAAATTGACCACATCTTAAAAAAGACTGCGCAATGCAGTCCTCAGATCCAGCCAAGCGGCTCAATCCAGTGTCTGAAAAGGAACTTTCCGGCCCCGTCCTCATCGCACGAAAACTCTGTCACGAAGTCCGCCGCTTCCTTCATTCTGTCCGATCCGTTTTTCAATGCAATGCCGATACCGCATGACATCAGACCGAGATCATTGTCCATATCGCCCATTCCCGCAATCCGATTCATTTGCAGACCGCTCTGCTGTGCGAAGACTTTGACGCCTTCACCCTTGTTGCAGTTTTTATGAATGATCTCAACAATGCCCGGGAATGTGTTCACGCTGGTATATTCCGTTTCCGGATGAGCGGCAAGATAGTCATGGATATGGCCCATAACCCTGTCTTTCTGATCAGGAAAATATCTGTAGATAACCGTATGAACCGGTCTGACACACAGGCGGTCATAATCCCCATGTGTGTCGATGATTTCCATATGATTGCGCTTCATGGAGGCGGCCTGCATCTCATCGATGCCGGTGGCGACCATGTGATCCCCTTCATAGATGGAAGCGATCAGTCCGAGCGGTTTCATCCACATCATGATTTCCTTCAATGTGTTTTCACTCAATGCATACTGTTCGAAAAACGCATCCGTTTCACTTAATAGCACCTGGCCGCCGTTCATGCCGATCAATACATCGAACTGAAACGGAAGATTCCATTCTTTGTATCTGTTTTTCAAAGATGTGTTGATTACTCTTCCCGAAGCGATGCCAAGTCTGATGCCGTGATCATGGAGAATGTTCAATGCTTCAATGGTCAGCGGTCCGGGCATCTCCCCTTTTGTCACAAGCGTACCGTCAATATCCGCGATCAATGCTTTCATCTGTCTGAAGTCCATCATGATTTCCTTCTTTCTGTACGGCCAATATAGCACAAATCTTATGGCTGTGTCTTTTGGTGCGGATCTGAAGCCGTTTTGCATATGTGCTGAACGGAAAAAACTTCCGTGAAATTCATTCGCGGAAGCTTTGAAAGGGGATTGTTAATTAAATGATCTCAGATCCATTCCTTCGGAAGGTCTTTGAATGAAGCAAGTTCAATGTTGTTGTCCTTCACCCACTTCTTGATCTCATCCGAGGTCATGCATTCAAGATCCTTCGGACGGCAGAGTGTGAAGCTTGTCAGTTTGAACAGATCCGCATCCGCGTAGCCGCAATGGGAAACGATATAGACATATTAGCTGTTCATGACATCCTCACCAAGACCTGTGATATAGCTGATCGGATCTTCATTGAGCTGTGCTTCGGGTCCGCCCCAGACGTACCAGCCCATGCCCGGTTCTGTGACTTCCTCTCTGTCCATGAAGGCAACAGAGCAGAGAACACCATATTCCTTTGCCAGTGTGCGTGTGACTTCATCGGTTGTCTTTGTGCCATAGGCATGGTTATGGATGTAATCAGGCTTGTGTCCGACCAGTTCAATATATCTTTCAATCTGGGCCTTGAATTCCGCATAGAGCTCATCTCTGTGATCAGCCAGATGGTCATGATCATTTTCATCTGTGTCCAGCGCTCTGTTTTCCTTTGAGCCGAGGAATGTGCCATCCTCATGTGTGAGGGTGGGCAGCTTTTCATGGCCGAGGATGGAGGGTCCGGTGGAGGCGTTGAGGTCAATTCCGAATGCGATCTGATCCAGATAAGGTCTGATCCATTCAACACATTCCTCAATCCAGGGCATATTGGCAAACATGCCCGTATTTCTGATGACACCGTTTCTGATGCCGTGGATGCAGCCAAGAGAGACTGCCCTTGTGATTCCGTAATCGTCACTCTGTACAAGAAGTTTCATATCTTTCACTCTCTTTCTATTTATCAAAAAGGAGGAGGTTCCCCTCCTCCGTCCATTGTGTGATTATTCAGCTGTATTCTGTTCCTGTTCAAGCATCTGCTTATCGTATGCTTTGATGAAAGGAATGTAAGCGATGACGATGATGGCGAACAGTACGAAGCCCCAGATCAGGCCGCCGATTCCGTAGTTCATCATGTTGCCGACAAAGAACGGAAGGTTGGAAGCATTGGAGCCGGCTGTGCCGTTGGCATAACCGAGCAGACCGATTGTCTTGAGAAGATGTGTTCCGAAGACGGAAACCGTCGGTGCGATGATAACCCACGGTACGAAGAAGATCGGGTTCAGAATCATCGGCAGACCGAAGTAGACAGGCTCATCAACACCGAAGAATGCCGGCAGGAAGCCAAGTCTTGTGATGGATTTGCAGGATTCGGACTTGCAGAAGATCAGGGCAGCGATCACCAGCGGAATGGAACCTGTACCGAAGCTCAGCGCGTCGCCGATGAACTTGTGAGGCAGAGGCATGTTGCTCTGATAAGCTGTCATGTTGTCCATCTGCAGCTGCATGAAGAGCATCATGATGACCGGACCGACAGTCATGCCGCCATGGATACCGCAGAACCAAAGGCCATAGAGAACGACCATGAGGATCCAGTAGCCGAAGACGTTGGAACCGACTGCATTGAGCGGTGTGGAAACGATGGAATAGATCACCTGGTGGAAACTGCCGAAGGATGTCTTTGCGAATACTGCGCCGATGATTCCGAAGAGAATCATGGATACAGCACCCGGAATGATACTTGTGAACTGAGCGGAAACCATCGGCGGAACCTGCTCAGGCAGCTTGATGACGATGTTCTTTTCTGTGCAGAACTTGAAGATATAACCGACTACGAAGCCGATGATGATCGCTGTGAACAGACCGCTTGAGCCAAGCCAGGAAGTCGGCAGCATGCTCGGAGCATACGGTTCTTCCGGTGTGACGATCGGTGTGACGATCAGGAAGCAGACCAGGGAAGTCAGACCGACTGCGATGTCACTCTTTGCGCATCTGTGAGTCTTTGCGAACTGATAGGCAACCAGGAATGCGACGTAGACACCGAACATGCCGATGGTCCACTGATAAATTGTTGAGAGCACTGCCTTGATGCCTGTAGATGTGATGAATGCCTGATAAGCTTCAATGCCAAGACCGTTGAACAGAGCTGTGAAGCCGCCGATCATGGTAATCGGCATCAGCATCATGAATGCACCCTGGATAATATTGAGCACACTGTTCTGGGCAAATTTACTGGAAATCGCAATCAGTTTATCTAAGAACTTCTCCATTTCTAACTCTCTCCTCTTTTTTCACAACGTTGATCAGACGTTCTCTGTGAAAGCGCTTTTTAACTCACACCCACAATATACCCCTCCACAAAACATGTGTCAATATCATATTTGCGTTTTTGAAATATATTTTATTTTTGAAATGCATTTCAGTTTCGTTTTTGTTATAATGATTTCAGTTAGGAGCATAAAACAATGAATACTCTTGAATTAATGGACGCATCTGTCAGTTCTTTTTCCAAAACGGACAGACAAATATATGAAAGTATCAGAAAATTTCCGGAAGAATTCGCGACCCGCAGTATTACAGATGTCTCTGATAATACCCGCGTCACGAAACCGGCCCTGACCCGTTTCGCCAAGAAACTGGGATTCAACGGTTTCGCCGAACTGCAGTATCAGCTGGCTCAGGATCTCAAAGAGATGAAAGAAAATCCAGTTGGCGATTCCAACAGCGATAAATATGCCAGTCTGCTCATTCAGACAGAAAAATCGGTCGACAAAGAGGCGGTCCGCCGGTTGATCCGGAGAATGAAAAGCAGCCGGAAAGTGATCCTGATGGGAGCGAATCTTTCCCGCCTTCCGGCGGAAGAACTTCTTGTCGCGCTTTCACTGAATGATGAAATCTGTTCCATGATGCCGCAGACAGACCTAATGCCGTTTCATTATTCAGAAAATGACATGGTGATCATCTATTCCGCGATCAGCGGTAATTCGTATCAGGACTATCTCCGCAATTTTCGCAAAGAAAATGCCATCAAGCCTTATCTTGTCCTGATTACAACGAATTCCAAACATCCGCTGCGGCATAATTTTGATGAAGTGTTCTGTCTGCCTACCCTGCCGCTGGCAGGTACGACCAATACCGTACTGTCGGATACCTTTTCTTTTCCAATGTTCAATGACGTGATTGCTCAGGAAATGAATAAA
>CACWLH010000019.1 GCA_902761625.1 uncultured Erysipelotrichaceae bacterium | reverse complement strand
CAGACTTCCGACCATACCTGCAATGATCATGGTGATGATTACGATCGCAAAGATCCGTTTCTTGTTGTTTTTGTTATTCTTCATATCCGCTCCGAATTCATGCAAGGTTAATTATAGACAAATGACACTTCATATGAATATGAATTATTCATTTTCCTTCAGGATTTCATTCATTAGTGAACGCAGGAGACCCCGTCCATAATCTCTGATTTGTGCGGGGAGGAATGCGTTCCTGCTTTTTCTCCTCATATATTGCATTCCTTATATTGTTATCCATCCGCCTGTAAAGCGAACGATTCTGATCTGTTTGATCGGCACTGATTTTGAGTGCCTTGAGCATCGCCCTTACATGATCGAAATTCTTTTCATTGATCCGTCCGGTTTCATATTCCTGTCTGCCAAACGACTGGATTTCATGAATGCGGGACAGACTGTCCTGTAGCCTGCCGTTGAGCTCACCCATCTTTTTCTGTGAAATGCGGAAATACGGTCTGACCTTTTTGGCAAAGATCACACCGGAAATCATAATGAACGGAATCGACGCGCAGGTGATCAGGGCGAGTTTTGTGTTGATGCTTAACAGTATGATCAATACACCCGCAAAGGTGACGATATTCGTAATTGTCTCGGGGATCATACGGGCATACAGAAGTTCAAAATCACGGGTGTCATTGACCACCCTGCTCATCAGATCGCCGGTCTGCTTGTCATGGAAATAGCCCAGATGCATGCGGCCAAGCTTGTCATAGACTTTGGTGCGCAGATCGCCGACCAGATACCATGCGGCTTTATGAGCCATATAGTTGCTCATGAAACGGAATGCGATGCGGCAAAGATAAAGGAAGATCAGGATAATTGTCAGGTTTCTGATTTTCAGAAGCCCTGCCTCATCGACGCCTGCCTCAACAATGCCGGTCATAGATGAAAGCACTCTTGGCGCTGCCAGGTTGACCATGGTCAGAGAAAGTGTGGCAAGGATTGCGATGATATAAAGACCGCGGTAGCGGATGGCCTCCCGGCTCAGTTTCCAAAGCATTTTCATTTATTGCACTTCCTCCCCTGTATTGATTGATTTGCCGCGTTACCATCATACATGAAACGCCAGAGAAAAAGCACCATGCATACTCACACGGTGCTGAAGGTTATGATGTTTCAGTGATGATTCAAATCAGCGCAGATCTTCGGTTTCGATGATCTCTCCGACAAACATCCAGTGCGGATCCCAGTTTGCATAGATGCCGTGATTGATCTCATCGGCAAGACCTTCCCGCTGGAATTCACCCTGATAGAGCTTATGACAGACAAAGGTCAGATTGGCCTCTTCAAATGTGACGGTGCCTTTGATTTCCTTCGGAGTCAGCCCGCTGGCTTTCACCTTGTCCTCATCGCGTCCACTGCGGGAGCCGAGATAGCTTAACACCTTGCGGTATTCTTCCGGGAAGAACGAAACGGTAAAGGTGTCATTTTCCTTGAGGAACTCCCATGTGTAGCGGGATGGATTGATATACACTGTCACGATTGACCGTCCGCCGTGCGGTCCTCCCCAGATCGTGCCAAGCGAACCCCAGGCGATGGTGCAGGTGTTGAAATGTGACGGGCTGCCTGCCGTGACAAGAGCCCACTCATCATTGAACATTTCAAATACGTTGTATTCCTTGTTTTCAAATCCTCTCATATTACCTCCGGGATCAGTCTGCACGGATAATATCGACACTTGTGGAGCCGTTATCATTTTCGTCGATGACAAGGATGTAGTGATAGGTCTTTTCTCCATCCACGATACTGAAGGGATATTCACCCAATGACGTTGCAGTAACATAGAGAACCGGCATCTCACCGCTTTGCGAGATTTCCACTTTTGCTTTGTCTGTCTGTTCCATCACAACTGCCGCATTCTCGCTGAGATACAGTTCATCCGGCAGGTAATTCGTTCCGCTGACTTCCATCTGCGGTCCGATCAGCATCATGATCACAATCACCGCAAGAGGAAGCAGGAAGCCCACTGCCTTCTGGATCAGGTTTTCCGTGAAGGTATAAAGATACAGCAATACCTGGCCAAGACAGAAGAACGCGGTCACGATCAGATGCGGGAAATGCCTGAATGCGCTTCGGAAGCATCCGACATAATCACTTGTCAGCAGCCACAGCACCGGCAGCAGAATCAACAGACTCAGCCAGTTCTTCTTTTTGATATACCAGCCGATATAAGCCGCCGGGAAGGTTGCCAGTGTCAGCATGAACCAGTATCTGTAATAGCCGAACAGTCCCCATCCCATTGAAGAAAACGGCACCTGGAACAGATAAATCAATGGCTGGCTGATCAGGAAGAACACAAATGTCTTCAGGGCTGAATCAAGAGGTGTTTTGCAATTGGCCATAATGATCACTGCAAAGAAGATCCAGGCTTCAAATGTGACACCCATGCGCTCAAACGATGTGTCTTTGAAGATTGGCACAACCAGAAATATGGTTGTGATAACAGCTGTGCCGATGGCAAACAGAATGACATTGCGTCAGCTCATATCCAGCCCGCCGTACACTTTGTCCATGATCTTTCTCAGCATGCTTTTATTTTCAGTATCCATAACTTATTTCCTTTTCAATCGTGATGATTCCCCCGCACACGGATTTCTGCTCAAACCGCAATGAGGGGAAAGCATCTCTGAAATCCTCTGCCGCAAAGTAGAACTCCTCATCGTCAAAGGCATCCCCTTCCTGTTCTCTCAGTTTTTCCAGCCCGGCTCTTGTTTCAAAGGCAACATCGCCGATCATGATCATTCCGCCTTCTTCAAGATGATTATAGAGTTCCTTCAGAAAGACAAGCTTCTCACTGTCATTCAGATGATGGAGTGAATAGGTGGCGGTGATGAAATCATATTTTCTCTGTTTCAAAGGACCGACAAGTCCATCCGTGAAATCACCTTTATAAAAATGGGCATCAGGCATCTTCTCTTTTGCGATGTCGATCATCTGCTGCGAGAAATCCTGCCCGTAAATCTCAATTCCCTGATCGTAAAGCTTCTTTGCCAGAGTGCCTGTGCCGAAGCCGATTTCAAGCACCCTGCATCCCGGTCTGCTCATCACTTTACAGTAAATATCATTCAATATAGCCCTGTATCCCGCAAACGGATAGGAATCCGATTCATCACTGAGACCGACCGCGCGGTCATAACCGTTTGCCCAGAGATCAAAACCTTTTTCATCCAGCATCGTGCACACTCCTTTCAGTATTACACACTGATTTTAATATAAACCGCATTCCATTATAACGCATGCCAGAATGATCTTAATGACTGAACCGGTTTCGCGGTTGCTATAATGAAGTTAACAACCGATGCGGAGGAATATATGAACAATAATACGAAAAGAATCATGATAGCATCCATGATTCCGGTTCTGTTTCTGACAGCCTGCACCAAGAAAGAAGAAAAGCCTGAAGAATCGGAGGATGAAAGCTCAGCCGTAACACCCGAACCGATTGCCATCAGCGATTATCCGATTGTGCACGAAACGGAATTCGGCGGCGTATATATCGAAATGACCATTGATGATTTCAATGCCCTGGGATTTGAATATGGCGACAGTGTGGATGTTGTCTTCTCCAACGGATACAGACTGGATGATATTCCCTATTACAACGGTTATTACGTGGATCCGGGCAATGCGCTTCTGATCGGCTATCCCGGCTATGATTACATCAAGGCAACCGTCAACTACGGACAGGATTTATGGGATACCGCGAATCTGAAAATCGGTGCACAAAAAGAGGCAACACCGGATACTGGCTTATGGCTGAATGCGGAACTTGAGGAACATGACACCGCTTCGGTTTATCTTCATGAAAAAGGAAAATACCTGGACATTGAAGAGGCCAGCGACATTCATTACAAGGATGAGCGAGACCAGTTCCCCAGTGATGAGGTATTTGCCAATTTCCGTGCCGTCAATATGGGCAGTCTCAAAGAGAATGTGATATACCGCTCCGCTTCCCCCTGCGACAATCAGCACAAGCGTGCACCATATGTGAATGATCTGATTGAGCAGGCAGGCGTGAATGCGATCCTGGATCTGGCTGATACCGAAGTCAAGATTGAACGCTATATCAATGCGGATGATTTCGACTCCCCTTATTTCCTTTCACTATATGAAGACGGAAAGGTTCTGCCGATCGGTCTGAACATGAATTTCTATTCGGAGGAATTTGCCGCCAAGACGGCAAAGGGATTCGCGGATCTTTCAAAGCTTGAAACACCGTATCTGATCCATTGCACCGAAGGCAAGGACCGTACCGGCTTTGTATGCATGCTGGTGGAAATGCTGGCAGGCAGCGATTACCAGGCCATTGTCGATGATTATATGATCACCTATGACAACTATTACGAGATCACCAAAGAGAAGGATCCCGCCCGCTATGACGTCATTCTGAAAAGAAATCTGATTGCCATGATGAAGTATGTGACAGGAGTGGATGAAGAGGCTCTGAAAACCGCAGACCTTGCGGCAGCGGCTGAGAAATATCTTCTGAATGCGGGAATGAGCGAAGAAGATATTGCAGCCTTCAAAGCGAAGATTCTCAAGTAAAAAACAATGAATATATGAAAGTCAAAGAGCAGCCGCCGGCTGCTCTTGCTTTGTTTTTATGATTGTCAGACCTGATCATTCATCAGGCTGCTGGCCGTCATGGGCAAGCCATGCGCATTCAGTCAGTGCGAAATCGCTGAATTCAGCGGTAAAGGAGGAATCCTCCGGCGAACATGCATAGATACCGAAGCGGATTGTTCCGCCGCCTTCGTGCATATGGGCAATCCGCATCTGTTTCCAGACTTTGCCGTCATTGGAACATTCGATACGGTAATCATCCTCTCTTCTGGAGAAGCGGTACCACATGACTTTGCACGATGCGGGGATTTCCGTGGTTGCCCAGTCGGAATAGCCATGGTTTGTCACCACACTTCCAAGATGCTGGAAGGATTCATTTTCATATTCCACCGAGCCCTTGATCCAGTTTTCGGAATCCAGATACATGACAACTCCGCACTGGTCAAAACGATGATGACTCTGTGTGAAATCGGTCTTTACAGAAAAGCTGAAGTACTTTTCATCGGTTTCCATCTGGAACACAGGCGCATTGTCATTGCGGAAATGATAATACGTTCTCTGCCATAAATCTGTATGCGGCAGCGTTTCAATGATGACTCTGTTTTCCTTGATTGAGAATGATTTGGGGCTGCGTGTCCAGCTGAACTGATTGAGATCCATGTTTTGTTTCCTTTCTGAATTAGATTCTACAGTCTTACATTGTTTCGTATACAACTGCCTGGTATGGTTCAAGTTCGATCACACCGTCAATGTTGACCAGCTGATCATAATTGCAAAGCAGCACATCTGCGCCGTTTACCCATTCAGGAAGTCTGTATTTTGTTGTGATGCGGCTGAAGTTGGCACATACAAATAACTTCTTTTCTTCATATGTGCGGCTGTATGCGATGATCCGCCGGTTGTTATGATCATATTCCTCCAATTCACCATAGATCGCCGCATCATTGGTTTTCTTGATTGCAAGAACCTTCTGGTAGAAGCGGTAGATTGATTTTTCACTGTTCAGATCTTTTTCCGCATTGATATGGATGTATTGATTCGATACGCACTGCCACGGTTCATGGCCTTTGTTGAAACCGCCGTTGACACTGCCGTCCCATGCCATGGGCACACGGGCATGATCTCTTGCGCCATAGTTGATGAAATTGAATGCGAGTTTCTTCGGCATGCCGTATCTCACCATCAGATCATAGACAAAATGGCTGACCGGATCCTTAAGCTGATCCATATTTCTGAATTCCGCATTGATCATGCCGATTTCCTGTCCCTGGTAGATAAACGGTGTTCCCCAGCCGAGATACGTGATCACTGCCAGCATGCACGCAGCCTCATAGCGGTAATGTGCTGTATCAATATTGAAGCGGCTCACACTGCGGGGATTGTCATGATTTTCCAGCACGAGGGTGTTCCAGCCGTCATTGAAGTTTTCACGCTGCGGATCAAAGAATCCGTTTTTGAACTGGATCAGATCAAACGGTTTCCAGAAGAACTTCTTGCCGGCGATATTGTCCGCATCCAGGTGAGCGAAATTGAAGATGGAATCCAGTTCATGATTCTCCTCTTTCACATATGCATGTGCCGCCTCTTTGGAAGGATGGAAGGATTCACCCACGGTAAAGGTATCGTAATGGGAAAGCGCCTTTTCATTGAGCTCCTTCAGGAACTCATGCATACGGGGACCGTCGACATAGTACTGCGCGCCTTTCTGATAGGTGTCTTTCTGATGGTCATCCTGAATCGGATAGACTTTCGAGAACATGTTGAACACATCAAAGCGGAATCCGTCCACACCTTTATCCAGCCAGAAATTGAGAATATCGATGATCTCTTTACGTACATCAGGATTTTCCCAGTTGAGATCAGCCTGTTCTCTGCAGAAAAGATGCAGATAGAACTCATCCGTGTCTGCAATCTGTTCCCATGCGCTGCCAGTGAATGTGGATGCCCAGTTGCTTGGCGGCAGCAGTTTATCCCCTTCCCGTTTTCCTTTGCGGATGATGTAGTAATCCCGGTATGGTGAATCCGGATCGGCGATGGCCTGTTTGAACCATGGATGTTCAATGGATGTATGGTTGATGACCATATCCATGATCACTTTGAGTTCACGGTTATGGCATTCGGAAAGCAGTCTGTCAAAGTCTTCCATGGTTCCGAATTTCGGATCGATTTTACGGTAATCGCTGATGTCATAACCGTAATCGTAATCGGGTGATTCATAAAGCGGTGAGAACCAGATCGCGGTTGCGCCAAGCTCTTTGATGTAATCCAGTTTTGAAATGATGCCTTCAATATCACCCCAGCCGTCATTGTTATGATCCATGAAGCTGAACGGGTAAATCTGGTAGACAACCGCATTCTTATACCATTGTGTTTGCATATGCAATTCCTCACATAAAATGTTTTCAATATCAGTTTTATTATACCCGCAAATGAATCAGAAAAAGCTCCTTTTTTCAGGAGCAGGCAGAGTACGTATCGGGTGTAGATGAAGCAGCGCAGAACAGTGCCGTAAGATTTCATTCAGAACAGTGATGTCAGCACCCAGAGACACAGGATATTGGCAAACGGAACATTCACGGTATCGGTTCCGTTTTTGGAAATCACCTCACTGTATGCGGAGACAATCCCGACACAAAAAGCCATCAATATGCACACAGGCACCGAATAGGAAGTCATGCATAAAAGCGGCACAAGCGCCGAAACAAATGAGGTAACCGCCATGGCAATACTGCCCTCCCATGATTTTTTAGGATCCGCCAGAGGCAGATGAACCTTATGCTTTCCAAACGGTCTGCCGATCCAGGCGGCAGCGATATCGCCAAGTCCCCATGCGGCGGTTGCCGTGACAAGGATAAACGGCTTTTTCAGATATCCGCATGCAAACGCGACAAAAGCGGCCTGGGAAAGAAACAGCAGCAACAGACTGGTCCGCACTTCCCCTTTCTTCTTCTCAACAAATGCCTTCTGATAGCCTTTCCAGCTCTCGGCCATTTTTAATGCGGGATATACAGGAATCGCAAACAGGGCCAGGGTCAATGCTTCACTCAGCCATCCTCTGCCTGTTAATACAACAAAGATGGATGAGGTGAAAGCTGCGATATGAAGCATTTTGCGGAAAACATTTTTCGGAATCGGGAAGATGAAATAAAGAATAAACAGAAAGGATGCCAGAGACAGGATATATACAAGATACGAGCCGAGGGTTGCGGCTGTATCAATGATCAGCTGATTGTGCAGAAAGAAATCCCGGTAGTTCAGGAATATCATGGCCGCGCCAAGAACAGTCAGCACTGCACCGGTCACCAATCCGACCGTTCTGCCTTTGACGCGGTTGGCAAAACGGGCAGACAGAAGCGAAGTGATTGTGGCCACCGTAATGCATATCAGCATGACATCCCACTTTTCCAGAATGATGGCGGGATGGATGAAGATATGGGTGCCAGATGCGATTAAAGCAGTGAATGTCATGATGAATGTGCTGGTGCCGACGGCTGTCTTAAGCTCCATGCCAAGAAACGCGGTGAACACCACCAGCATCATCATGCCGCCGCCGGTTCCGACAAAGCCGGTTCCGAAACCGATTGTCAATCCGAAGAACAAAGAAATCAATACACCCTTCCAGTCAAGCTTCTCCCCTTTTGGCGCAGTGTTTTCACGGCTGGTGTCAGGTTTCACAAGAAAACGGATACCGATGCAGAAGGTCAGGAACAGCGTGAAGCCGCCAAGCACGACATTGCCGGCCAAATATGCAGCATAGCTGCCGACGGTGCACATGCTTAAAATACACACAAGCATGATCCATCCACGTTTGAAATCAATATTCTTATGCTGGATATAGGTATAGGTTGTCACAGCCGAACCAAGGATATCCGAAGCCAGCGCAATCGCGGTTGCCTGATAGGCTCCTGTTTCCCCATGGAAACCGGGACATAGCACAATGAGTATGGGCACCATGACCGTGGCAGCCGAAAGGCCTGCAAGCCCCGTTCCGATTCCCGCTGCCGCTGCTGCAATCACATACCACAAATATTCCATCGGCTTTCCTTTCTTTCATTCACGCATTTAAATATAACCACACAACCGATGACATCTGAATGATTTTTTGACAAATTTAAAAAAGATCGGAATCATGCATACAGACATGACTCTGATCTATTCTGCTGTTTTTAATATCAGTCAAATCCGAAAGCCGTCAGATAGACCATGGTGATGAATGCGGCAATCCCAAACCAGACGGCAAAACATACAGGCGGTCTGAACAAAGCAGTGAGTATTGCTTTGAAGATGGCTTTGAAACTGACTCCCATCGGTTTGTGATATCTCTTTTTTGTGCCGTTTTCATCGATGATATAAATCCATGGATTGTCATGGAGTTCGACAATGCCAAACTTGAGCAGATAAATCGGAACAACCGGTACGGCAATGCAGAACCATGCGGCTGATCCGCCAAGTTCAAGTTTTTGAAAATCAAAGCCGTTGATCAGCAGAGCCAGTATCACCGGCAGAAACAGCGCAATGACACAATACAATACCATCCGCAGCACTCTCGAGGGTGTGGTGAATTTCAGCTGAACGGGCTTTTCTTCTCCATCCAGTTCCATGAAGAAGACCGGCTTCTCTGCCTTCCTTTGAAGAATATCAGGATTCAATACGAGCTCTGTATCTCTGCGCACAAAGGTGGCATCACCGGATGTATAAATGTCACGGTCCTTCTTCACCCTGAAATCATTTCTGACCGTATCGCTGAAATAGCATAAGGTGACGATGATCCAGATCAGAAGCGTCATTCCTGTAATCATCAGATTGGTTATGGTGTCCATACCAAACAGATACAGTGCGCCATACAATGCCGCCCCGAATATGATCGTTGCAATCAGCGCTTTGAGCCACCATGGCAGGAAAATGAAGCTCTTTTCCTTGAGCGAGCACACACTGACCTTTCCGGTCTGGCCGTTGACGGCTGCCTGAAGACCGTTTTTCGAAATGTAATAGACCGGCAGCAATACCGGCAGTCTCAGCACATCATCAGTCCATGCATTGACTTTAACCGCATCTGTTTCAAGCACTTCCGATACAAACGGTCTGTATATGGAGGATGCTTCCTGAGCGATGCGCTGAATCAGCTTCTTTTCATCCACATCCGGAATGCGCACTCTCTGCCCTGCCACATAGCCGAATTCAAATCCTCTCAGCGCACTCAGATCATAGGGTTCCATCCCGTCGAGCAGAAGATTGTCAAGATTCTTCGAGCGGTTCACGAATTCATCATTGATGAAGCCTTCGCATGTATAAGCCCGGTTTCCATCCATTCTTGAGACATCCATATGGACCGGTCCTATGATCAGCTCATAAGGTAGATAAAAACCTTTGAGCTCTTTGACATCTTTTGATATCAGTTTTGCTTCGCGTTTTGATGAGTTGTCATTGCACCACTCAGTCAGCCGCTGTTTTGCCTCATCGATAGTCAGCGCAAACGGAATGATGCTTTCCGGCATTTCATCAATCTTCAGATACTCTTTGCGCACAAGCGAATTTCCGCAGAATGCGCATGAGGCAAGCGCCTCGTTCTCCTCAAAGATAATCTCAGCCCCGCAGCCGGTGCACGATCCTTTGAACAGTCTGAAATTCTGAATCGATTCATTCAGTCTGTCACGCTGGATCTTCCGGAAGCCCTGCTTCTGTTTCTGGGCCTCGGAAATGCCGACACTCTGTCCGCAGTATGTGCATACATAGATCTGGCGTACAATATCAAATTTAGCCGGTGCGCCGCATGATGCGCAGCGGATTTCCGCGATCCTTTCTGTCATATGATGTTCTCCTTGGAACCGTGTACAATCTCATTTTAACATGCGTTCATCATTCATTTATATTTCAGATTCATGATTGCGGATTGTAAACACTTTGCAAGAGTATGGCAACTTCCATCACGCCTTGCCCAAAAGTGTAAAAAAAGGATATACGGGATGATCAGTTTAATCCCGCGTATCCTCGAGAATGTATTCAACTGTCAGTTCAATCTGATCTTCGGTATCTATCTGTGCTTTGCCATCGCCTTTCTGCTCTCCATAGGAGCCGAACTGGGCATGGTTGCCGCCGTCGATGATATGTTCTTCGGTGTCCTCAGGAAGGTTTGAACTGTTTTTCTCATAGGCATCAAGATTCAGCACAGTGTCATCAGAGCCGTATACAGAGATGACATTGAGACTGTCATCAAGCTTTGAAGTGGAATAGGATGCCAGCAGAACCACCCCATCCAGTTCATCGGTATGTTTTGATGCAAATGAGGAAGCGCTGACCCCGCCAAGGGAATGACCTCCGATATACCAGTGATCATAATCGTATTGTTTCATGACCTCTTCCGCTTTGTTGGCGTCTAAAATTGCCATTCTTGCCGGCATTTTAACCAGACACACATCCATCCCCTTTTCCGCAAGCTTACGGGCAAGCGGTGCGTAGGATGACTCCTCAACCTTTGCGCCGGGATAAAAAATCAATGCATCCGTATCGGAAGGACCGTCAAACAGCCAGCCGTAGTCCGTTTCAGAGATACGGACATTCCCATCAGAGTGCAATGCTTCAAGGGCTGTTTCATCCGCGTGATAATAATTGCTGAGATAGATGCCTGTGCCGCTGATCAGCACCAGACTTATAACAGAAAGACAGATCAGGATTTTCTTAATCATAGAATACCTTTGTTGATTATCTGAATAACATCAGACCGCATTCATTATATTGTTTCAGTTTTACGCTTTCAATCGCCTCTGATGGTAACTGAAATATCACCATCCGCAAAGCAGCGGTCCATCATTCACGGTGAATGCGTCTGCGGCATTCGCGCCGTTATTCATCAAGAAGTCCGTATTCGCGGTATTTGTTCAGCAGTTTTGTATAGATTACCCGGTTGGCCTGGTACTGGCGGTATGTGGCGGTTTTATCCTTTCCGGCTGCAGCGAGTTTTGCCATTTCTTTCTTTTCATATTCCGCCTGCTGTCTGATATCATTCAGCATTTTCTCAAACGCTTCGAGTCTCTCCATACACGCCTCCATACAATTCATGATATTAAGAAAATTATAATATGGCATTTGTCCGGGCAAATGATTTCCATTGCTGTCAGGGTATGTGCGCAATGAAAGCCCGGATCTTACGATACCGGGCTGCTGAGTCATGAATGTTTTAATGAATCATGCATGAAGTGCTCATCTGCATTCAACGGTTCTGCTCTCACTGTATTTGCCGCTGTATTCCTTTTCGATGTTCCAGTACATTTCAGCAGCTTCAGAGGTGTCAATATATCCGCATACCTGAACCTCATAGGTCACACCCTTTTTCAGCTTTGTGAATTCGGCGCTTGTTTTGCCGGCTTCGACTTTGACTGTTTTCCAGTCCTCAGAGCCTTTTTCACGGATGCGCGCCTTGTATCCGGTGATTCCCGATTCGCTCTGGTCAGCAAATGTCACCGTGACCTTTGACGATGAGGATGAAACATGCGTGATTTCTGCCTGGGCCGGCACAATCGGGAAGAATTCCTCGGTGGCATCATGATAGGCTCCGGTTCCTTCCGCTCTGATCTTTGCAACGCCGCATTTCACATTGTTCTCATAGCTCAGGATATAATCTTTTCCTTCCTCAAGCTCTTCGGCATAGACATTGGCAACCAGCACAGCCGGTCTGATTTCCTCTCCCGTATAGGTTACATCCGCATCTTCTTTGATCTCAATTGAAGTGACACCCAGCTTGGCGCAATCGATGCGTACAACGCTTGTGCCGATGCCCTCAACCGTGACATAGACATAGGTGCTTCCTTCATCCAGTTCCGTAATCCGTGCATATGATCCGTCTGCGGACGGTTCCAGCTGAATGATCTTTTCACCGCCTTCTTCAAGCTTCCATGTAATCTTTGCATCCTCATCCGGATATACACCCGCATCGCCTGTAAACCGCACTTTCAGCTCCGTCTTTCCCTGATCCTTATACATCATCAGGTTTGTGGTGCCGTCGATTCTTGTGCTCAGATTCTTTTCGGTAATGACACTGAATCCTTTGATCGGGAAATTGTCATAGGCCATTTCCGTCTGGTCTTCCTCTTCCTTGACGCGGATGCCGAGATCATCATTGGCATAATCATTCCAGCTCTCATCACAATACAGCCAGCTTTCCCGTTCATTGATAATGCCGACATTCCAGGTATTGTATTCATCCGAGCCTCTGTCCGCAGGCACATTGACCACATATTTTCCTTCCGGAGTGATTTCGGTGACAACGATGGAATAATAGTGTCCTTTCTGAATCAGCACCGGTTCGGTAAGGGTGATTTTATGGAAACCGCCATACGGATATTCCGCAGTTTCCTCCGCCACTTTCAGACCGTCACAGGGATCTTCATATTCATCCCTGAGCAGATAGACCTCATAGCTTACTTTGGTCTGCGGCGCGGATGTCTGGCATGACACCTGTTCAAGCCGTTCGCATAACTGCGCTTCGAAAACATTGGCCATCTTCATTTCCTTTTCCGTGGAATAGGATTTGACCTCACTTGCGGGCATAAAATCATGCTCGTCAAGATAATAGCCTTCCTGCGTATTCACCCGGTCAAATTCCAATGCTTCAGGCATGGAAAGAGACTGATCATAATACGAAAGCCAGAAATAGCCTGTATGGACACCTTCCTCATTGACAATTCCCCAGCTGCCTTCGCCTTTGTCGGGGAATTCACATTCACCGCTGCCCCAGCTGTTTTTGACAAGCCATGCGCCGTCTTCCGGCGGTTCGTGTCCGGCCAGGAAATTATCCTTGCTGTAATGATCATCCCAGCCGACGATATGTACGGCGTGATTGGCCTGCAGGACCTCATACGTATAATGGGCCCAGTTTCTGCTGATGAATTTGCTGGCGGACTCATCCTGGTCCGGTTTGGATGTATCTGCGCAGAAGCCGATCATGACACCCCTTCTGTTCATTAACTGCGCCTTGATGGCACGGGTGCCCAGTTCATTGTATTCGTAGGTATCTTCTGCTGTATCGGTATGCGCGGGTGAAGGAAGAATATAGCTTTCCTTGAGCACATAGGATTGACGGAAACGTTCAACCTCAGGCAGTGACCAGTCATCATCGCCGCTGTAGCTGAAATCCCGGAACCTGCCGTCGATCATCCGCTTCTCAGTCCATTCATTGGCGCCTTTGTACTCGAACATCTCATCCTTGTTTTCCAATACAGGACCGATGCCGCTGGAGAATGTGCTGGTGGCCATAAACGGAAGACCGCCGATGTTCATGCGTTCGGAAACACTGACCCCTTCCTTTGAATGAAGGCCTTCCCCGTTCTGGGGACTTTCAGAATCGCTGAGTTCCTTTGCAACAAAATATGCCAGATGCTTTTCCGAAAGATTCAGCGTATTAACATCATATCCGTCCGCCTGAGCCAGTCCGCTGCCGAGAAGACTCGTCTCTGCCGCCGAAACAGCCGCGAATCCCCAGCATGTGCCAAACGGATTCTGCAGTCTGACCGGAGTCACCAGATCATAATCCCTGAGATCCAGTGTTTCAGGGAACTCCATCTTCATGAGCTCCTCACTGCTTTGCGGATTGACGAAATCATAAGGAAAATCAACCGCTTCGGCACTTGAGCTTTCCGAGGGCTGATTGGCGTTTTCCTGGCTCTCCCCCTGCTCAGGGGTCGCACACGAAGCAAGCAATAACACACAAGCTGAAACCACTCTGATCCATATATTCATTGTATTTTTCATAATCGGTTGATCCTGACTGCTTTCTTTTGATTCATTTATATCATAGTCGGCTGATTCTTTGAATGAATCCGGCAAGATCCAACATATAGAGGACCTGAATGAAGGAGGAAGTCACGGCTCAATCTGACGCTTCAAGAATCTGTTGTTTCAGTTCCTCATAAGGTATTGTACCGTCAATGCCGGGTAACCCTTCCGGATTTGTAACTGAATTATCTGTACTTGGCTTTGCTAATATGCCGTCTTCAATTTCTCTGTATTTGCCCATCCAGCCTGCCATAACTCTATAGATACCTTCCATTTTTTCTTTTGGTTTCAGACAATACACAGCCCTGTCACCGATTTCAGGATAATAATATCCCTCAGGAACTTCTGCACGATACTTAGTTTCCAGTTCTTCATCAGTCCACGTGCTGTAAAAGCTTTCACGGAAAACCTTTCTGTCCAATTCGTTACTGAAATTATTAATAATATCTATTGGATGCGCATATCCGCCGGTCTCCCACAGCTGTACATATGATCCCGGCTTAATGTCCCCGTACAATGTTTCGATTACATGGATCGTTTCGAGTGTATGAAGGAAGCCTGCCTTTGAAATGATAATTTCAAAATCTGAAATTTCTCCATATACGATTGCTTCGCTTAAACCCATCTGATCAGTGAATCTTTCGAATTGTTCCCTCAGAGCTGACATACCGGTGCCGGCAACGATATCTTCAAGCGGCGGAGTAGTCTTATCTTTGCGACTGACTCCACAGCCGGACAGCAGCATGCAAACTGAAACAGCGCTGAGCCAGAAATTCATATTTTTTTTCATAGTTGTATTATCCTATCTGTTTTTCTTATGATTCTTTTATATCATACAATGCGTTTCTTTGGATGTGCGCATCTGCACCACCTGCCCTCTAAACAGCCAAACTCAGTTCCTTCACAGTCTGAAGCATCACGTTGACATACAGAATCATGAGCATTTCTTGGCAAGGATGCTCTTATGATAGAATGGATACAGTATTCAGCAGTTCTTCATATCATACAGAAAGAAGAGATCAATCATGGAAACAATCAGACATTTATCATTGAACACATCCCTTGGCACAATCATAGGCAATCAGACTGAGGAATATCTGGAATTCCTCGGCATTCCTTATGCAAAAGCGGAACGCTTCCGCTATTGTGAGCCGGTTGAACAGTTTGAAGATGGTTTTGAAGCAACCTCATTCGGCAATGCATGTCCGCAATACAGACAGTACTTTCCGCAGCTCGACAATCCCGAACGTCTTTTCTATCATCGTGAGTTCCGCGAAGGACTGGATTTTCATTATGATGAGGACTGCCTCAAACTGAATATCTATACACCGCGCAATCCTCATAACTGTCCGGTTATCGTCTATATCCATGGCGGCGGTTTCAATTCCGGTGCCAACAGTGAGGAGCCCTTCCGCGGCTATGAACTTGCAAAGCGCGGCATCATCACGGTATTCATCAATTACAGAGTCGGCATCTTCGGCTATCTGACCCATGAGGAGATTTATAAGGAATACGGCAGAGACGGCAACTTCGCACTGGATGATCAGCTGTGTGCTCTGCGGTGGGTAAAGAAGTATATTTCCGAATTCGGCGGCGATGATCAGAACATCACGGTGTGCGGTCAAAGCGCAGGCGCCATGTCAATCCAGTATCTTTGTCTCAATCATGAAAATGAAGGTCTTTTCCAGCGGGCCTTTATGATGTCTGGAGCCGGTCTGTTTCCGGAATTCGCCAACCCGAGATATGCGGAAAGCACACGGGAATACTGGCTGGAGTTAATGAAGAATGCCGGCTGCGAAACACTCGATGACTTAAGAAACCTCAGTATCAAGGATATACTGACAGCCGCGCAGAATCTCAAGAATGAACGGGCGGACACCCTTTATAACACGATGCCGGTCATTGACGGTGTATTGATCAAGGCACCGGTCAAAGATCTGATTCACAATCCGATCAAAGCGGACTATATGGTCAGCTACACAAACTGCGACCTGTATGCGCCTTTGATGGCATCCGTCGGCAATCAGTTTGCAAAAGACAATGACGGCTATATCGCTTACTTTGATATCAATGCCCCGGGTGATGAGAATCTCGGTTTCCACTCCTGCGATCTGAGATTCTGGTTCGGCAGACTGGAGCAGTCCTGGAGACCTTACACAAAGAAGGATCAGAAAATTTCTGAAATGATGATGGATTATTTCGCCGCCTTTGCAAGAAGCGGCAATCCGAACGGCTATGACAGACCAAAGTGGAAGTCATGTCATGACGGAAAGGCGGAAATCCTTCACATCGAGCAGGATCGGATCGCCATGGGAAAGGTGTTTTTGCCGAAACTGCTGTTTAATATGATCTCGAAAGGAAACCCGAAGGCATGAAATTCAGACATCTGTTTACATTAAAACAAAAAGGCGGCAGCTTTCTGGAATATGAATCAGACAATCTTCTGATGCGTCTGGATTTCTTTGAACATATCCTGCGTGTGGCACTGATCAAAGACAATGATCATCTTCTGCCTACCTGGTGCATTGCGCCTGATGGCACTTGCCCGTCTGAAGGCAGAAACAAACTGTCCGCAGAAGGTTTTCAAATCGAAGCACCTGAGATCAAAGAAGAAAACGGAATCGTTTATTTTGATCATGCAGGGTTGAAATTCAGTATTGAGCTGATGAATTTCCGCATCAGTGCACAGAATGACAAAGGAATTGTCTATCAGGACAGAAGCGGGCTCGCCTACAATTTTGACGGCGAGCTCGGAGACGGTTCCGTCCACTTTTCAAGACGTGAGGAGGATCAGAAGATCTATGGCCTTGGCGACAAGAGCGGACATGTGAACAAGAACGGAAGAAGCTTTGATATTGGCACCGGAGATGCGATGGGCTTCAAAGCGGAATATTCCGATCCACTTTACAAGCATCTGCCCTTCTATATCTGTGAAAACAATGACGGCGCTTACGGACTCTTCTATGACACTTACAGCAATGGCCGCATCAATTTCGGCGCGGAACATGACAATTACTTTGAGCCTTTCAATTCCATCCGCTATGAAGAAGAAAACATGGTGTTCTATCTGATCACTGGAACACCCGCTGAAATCATTCAGCGTTTCAATGCGATGTGCGGCGGGATTGCCATGGTTCCCAAATGGGCTTTCCGTTATTGCGGCAGCACAATGGAATATACCGATGCGCAAAATGCGGATGAGCAGTTAAGAGGCTTTGTTACAAAATGTGAGGAGAACGGCATCAAAGCCGGCGGTTTCTATTTGTCCAGCGGCTATACACAGATCGGTGATAAACGGTGTGTCTTCCACTGGAATACGGATAAAGTTCCTTCTCCGAAAGGACTGAGCGATTATTTCAGAGCGCATGGACTTGAGATCATGCCAAATATCAAACCGGCATTTCTGAGTGATCATCCTTTCTATGAAACCATCGCTGCCAACCGCTGGTTCCTGCATTATCAGGATGGCTCCCCTGCAGTTTTCCCGTTCTGGGGCGGTATGGCTTCGTATCTTGATTTCACCAATCCGGATGCTTATGAATTCTGGAAGGAATGCGTCAGGGAAAACCTGGTGAAATACGGCTATTGCAATCTCTGGAATGACAACAATGAATATGATGTCTGGGACAAGGATATCTATGCATACGGTTTCGGCAAGCCCGTTCGGGCAAGACTGATCCGTCCGCTGTTTTCCCAATTGATGGCAAAGGCAGGCCGTGAAGTCTACTATGAAACGCACAATGATGAAATTCCGATGATGATCAGCCGCTGCGCAGCCGCCGGCACGCAGAGATATGCGACCACCTGGACCGGTGACAACTATACGGATTTCAGGGATCTGCGCTTCAATCATTATCAGGCGATGACCATGTCCCTGTCCGGCTTCTGTTTCTTCGGTCAGGATATCGGCGGCTTCTCAGGCCCTTCGCCCTCCCGTGAACTGTTTCTCAGATGGCTTCAGTACGGCATCTTCACACCGCGCTTCACCCTGCATTCCTGGAAACCGGGTGAGCCTTCGACCATGCCGTGGCTGTATGAGGATCTGATGGATGAAGTCAGAATGTTATTCGGATTGCGCGAAAAACTCGTGCCTTATCTCTTTGAACAGATGCAAAGATGCGTGAAAGAGAATTTGCCTCTGATTTATCCGGTCTTTCTGAAACAGCCGGATTATGACCGTGAGGCGGACTGCTTCATGTGCGGTGAGAACATCCTTGCATGTCCCGTCTTTGATGAAGGCGCAAGTGAAGTCAAAGTAACCCTTCCTTCCTTTGCGGATGGATGGAAGCTGCGCGGTGAGGGTGAAACAATCCAAAAAGGAACAGAGCTTTGTGTGCCCTGTGCCCCTTGTGATCTTCCCGTATGGTTTGAGAAAGTTTAAATTTCAATTTCCTTCTTTTCGTAGGATTCCTTGAGCTTCAGTTCTTTCATGACCTGGAGCTCCTCTGTTTTACTCTTTGAGAGCGGATAGTAAACAAAGAGAATGAGCGCCATAATGCCGAACATCACTGCCGGAATCAGGGTGCCGAGATCATACATGATCTTCAGGTTGGAAAGCGTCTGCACGGCGCCTTTTTCATATTTGTAATTCATTCCGAGCAATGCGCCGTTGACACAGACCGCAGCCAGCACCTGACCGACCTTGCGGAACAGGTTGAAGACCGAATAAGCAGTGCCGTCATCACGGCTGCCGGTTTTGACTTCAATATCATCAATCGCATCGGCCACCATTGCCCATAACTGCATGACCAGCGTGGTCAGTCCGCATCCGCTTAAGAAGTTCATCGCCAGGAAAATCCATAACAGTTTGGAAGGATCCATTCCTCTTAAGAAGAAGAGAACCAGATTGGCCGCGGCGGCGATTGTCATACCGATGGCGGTGACTTCCTTCTTACCCTTTTTACCGGTGAGCTTAGGCAGGAAGAACATGAAGATGATCATCGGTGAATAGGTGCATGCCTGGGTGGCAAGGTTCATCCAGTTGGCATGGAAATAGTCATCAAACAGATATGTATAGAAGCTCTGTGTGAACATCTGTCCGGCAAGCAGCAGCATCGATACCATTGTGATTGAAACGAACGCGCGGTTTGAGAACAGCAGTGCGATCGCCTTTTTCCAGGCTCCTTTTGCGGGCGGCTGAGGTTTTGTCTTGACTCTTTCCTTGTTCATTGTAAAGGCAACCAGCAGCATCACACACGAAACGATTGCCATGATGACAACACCCTTAATGACCGGTCCGTACTGCATATCGGTGATTACTTTCCCGTTTTCGCCGATGACCGGATTGCCGGCCGCATCAAGACGGTTGGCATAGGCAAAGCTGGCAATCAGCAATACCGGAATGGAACCAAGTGCCGCACCGATGGAACGGAATACGGACAGCTTCGAGCGCTCATGCGCATCCGTGGTCACAACCGAAGCCAGTGAGCCATATGGAATCTGCAGCACTGTATATGCCATACCGAAGAAAATGTATGTGATTGTCGCATATGCACAAGTTGCAACATAATTGCCTTCCTCACCAATGCCGGGCAGCTTGAGGAACATCAGGATCGCGGAAATGGAAAGCGGTACGGCGGCGTACAGAATCCATTTGCGGTATCGTCCGTGTTTTCCCGGTTCCACCGTGTCGCAGATTCTTCCCATGATCGGGTCATTGATGCCGTCCCAGACTCTGGCAACGATAAACATGATCATGATGAACAGCGGACTCAGATGGAAAATATCGGTGTAGAACTTCTGAAGCAGTGTGGTGACAAGCGCAAAGACAAGACATCCGGCGGTGTCGACCATGGCATAGCCGATGTAGTCCTTTGCTTTCAGACCGCTGGTGCGGCTGATGTAGGTTTGATTATTCTCTGACACAATGATCCCCCTGAAAAAAACAGTATATTTCTATAACCGATTGTATCACAGGATAATTTCTTTCGAAGTTGTTTCTGGGATTGAAAAATCCCGCATGACCGGGATTTTTCATATTATGAAGCGGGAATGATGTTATTTGCAGTTTGCCAATACTTCGCAAAGAATTTCGTAAGATCTGTCAAATGAGGCAAGATCCAGTTTTTCATCCGGTGTGTGCTCGCCTGAGGCAATCGGACCGTATGTGATGATATCCATATCCGGAATCAGGCCCTTGAAGATGCCGGTTTCAAGACCGCCATGGGTTGCCCTTTCAACAAGCTCTTTTCCCCTGTTTGAAAGCACCTTGCGCAATACTTCTCGCAGTTCTGAATTGGCTGAGAAGTTCCAGCCGGAATAGCGCTCGCCGACAACGACTTCAAATCCATAAACAGAGGCCAATACCTCAAGCTGACAAATCAGAGTATCGGTATGGGATGTGATGGCGGAGCGGATCAGATCCTCAATGATGAAGCGCTCATCTTCCGTGATCACAACACCCGCGTTCAGGGAGGAGACTGTCAGACCTTCAAGCTTCATGGATCTGTGCATCAGACCGTTTGGCATCAGATACATGTAATCAATGATATTGTCTGTGACTTTCTTTGTCATGCGGCATTCTTCATCTGCACTCTTGGAAAGCTCAACTCTGAAGCCGGGATCGCTGAATTCAAGCTCCTCTTTGATCGCCGCTTCACTCTTTCGGATGGACCTTTCAATGGCTTCGTATGAATCCGCGGACACAAAGGTCACATCCGCTTCTCTTGGAATGGCGTTGTATTTCAGACCGCCGTTAAAGCGGACGAGATTATATTCAATTCCGTTCAGGCTCATTTCCTTGAGGATTCTTGCCGCAAGAATATTGGAGTTGCCGCGTTCCAGATGAATCAGACCGCCTGAATGGCCGCCAAGCAGCCCACGGATGCATAAGGTATATGCAGGAAGATCATTGGCTTCCTTTTCAATCGGGCAGATGATCTGTGCACGTGCGCCGCCTGCAGAGCTGACGGTTGTTTCAACTTCACCGCCGCTGTCCAGATTGATCAGCTTCTTTCCATGGAAGTCTTCCGCTTTCAGACTCGATGCACCGATCAGGCCGATCTCCTCCATGGTTGTGAAGATGCACTGCACCGGCGGATGTTTCAATGTCTCATCATCCAGGATTGCCAGCATATATGCCGCGCCGCTGCCGTCATCCGCACCAAGAGTTGTGCCTCTTGCATGAAGCCAGCCTTCCTCATCAACATATAAATCCAGCGGATCCTTTTCAAAATCATGATCCGAATCCTTGTTCTTCTCATTGACCATGTCAATGTGCGCCTGCAGGATTACAGGCTCGCAGTTTTCATAACCGACACTTGCCGGCTTATCAACCATTACATTGAAAACCTCATCCTGCTGATATGCAAAGCCATGTTCCTTGGCGAAACTGACAATGTAATCGCTGAGTGCTTTTTCATTGCGGCTGCCATGAGGGATTTTCGTGATTTCATTGAAGTAATAACAATGTCTTTTTGAAAGATCAAATTCCATATGTTTTCTGCTCCGTTTCTTTCTTCATTATAAGTCAGAGTGACCCTGATGATGTTTCTTTCGCACCGCTGATCAGCTACAGTTTCGCGATGAGTTCACTGATCGCAACAGGCACTGCGGCACCGGAGATATTGATCCGGCCGTCATCTCTTAATTCACAATACAGATGTCCGCCTCTTTCAGATGCCTGGTAAGCGTGAATACGCTTCTTACCGAGAACATGCGACCAGTAAGCCGCGATCTGTGTATGGGCGGAGCCGCATACCGGATCTTCCGCGATTCCAAGTTTGGGACAGAAGCTTCTGGAAACACAATCGCAGTCTTTGCCCTGGGCGGTTGCGTTCTGAATCCGGCCCGGCAATTTTGTGAGCAATTCCTGATCAGGACGCATATTCCGAACCTGTTCTTCTGTATCAAACACACAGACCAGATCGAGTCCGAGCACCGCTTTGAGAGGACGTATACCGAAGGCCTGTTCCATCTGATCATCCACCGGGATTTCCTTCAGCTCATACATCGGAAAATCCATCTGATACAGATTGTTTCTGCGTGTGATGGTAAGTTTACCGCTCATTGTATTGAAAATGACTTCTTCCGCATCCGTATCGTAATAATTGAAGATCACATATGCGCTTGCAAGTGTCGCATGTCCGCACAATTCAACTTCCGTTGCCGGGGTGAACCAGCGCAGATGATATCCTTCCTCCTCTTTGACAATAAAGGCGGTTTCGGAAAGATTGTTTTCCCTTGCCAGTTTCTTCATGGATTCTTCCGCAGGCCATTGGTCCATCACGCAGACCGCAGCCGGATTTCCCGAGAACGGCTGATCGGTAAAGGCATCGACGATATACTGTTTCATATTGTCTCCTTCGTTCGTGTCTCTTTCAAAGTTTAATATATGCATGAACATCTGAAAAGCAGGATCTCTCCTGCCCTTTTATCAGATCATTTTTTAATCGGAATCTCACAGAACCGTGACTGTTTCTTCCAGCGGTTTGCGCTCAAAGTGCCAGGGGCTCGGTTTTGTGTTTTCAGAAGGATATCCCATCGCAAACATCATGACGGGAATATGATTCTTCGGCAGATTGAAAACAGAAGAAACCTCAGCGGAGTCAAAACCGCGCAGCCACACACTGTGCACGCCGAGTTCTTCGGCCTCATACATGATCGTGGAAGCCACAATCGTCGCATCCTGCTCACCCGAACAATCGTTTTCATACCACTGATCGCGCGGATTGCGCCAGGCGGTTTCGATGTCATAGCATACCAGAATCATTAACGGCGCGTTGAAATGTGATACGCGAACACTTCGGGCTTTGGCAAGCGCATGCTCACTCTGGATCACATAGATGCGCTGGGGCTGATAGTTGCATGCCGTGGGAGAAGTTCTGGCAGCTTCCAGAATCAGATCGATTTTTCCTGTTCAACTTTCCGGCTGTCAAAGTATCTTTCGGAATAACGTGCTTTTGCAAGTTCAAGAAATGTCATATCTTTAACCTTTCATTGTTTCAGTTATTATATGATACCCGCACAGAATCAGTCATTTTTCTGAGTCATGGATTCCATCACTCTTTGCATAGACGCAACAAATGCTTTTTCAGGTACCAAAGCGATCCCGTTTTCATCGGAAAGAACAATCAGACGCTCTCCTGTGAAAAGATTGAACGCATCTCTTGCGCCTTTGGGAATGACAATCTGTCCCCTGTCATTGACTGTGACGGTTCCCCAGATATTCTTTCCCTTCGGTGCCGGCGGAATCATTCCGACGCCTTCAAGCGGTTCGGTTCTGATCAGACTGTCAATTGATGTTCCGTATATATCCGCAAGCACGGCGCATTTTTCAATATCGGGAACAGTCGCACCGCTTTCCCATTTCGCATAAGCCTGTCTGGATATCCCGATTTTCTCAGCAATTGCCTCCTGGGAATAACCATGGATATTCCTGAGCATGGCAAGATTGTCTTTCAGCATAAGCCTCTCCTTTAAAGATCGATTCTTTCAAAATGATCACATGCCTTGCGGTATGAACAGAATGTTATCAATGCGGATATAATGATCCCTCCCGCAAGCAGACTTACCTGAAATGCGAAGTGTTCAAAACCGAAGGCATTCAGCATTTCAAGTCCCGGCACATGATGAAGTGTTTCTGCAATTACAATAACAGCAAACGCCCCGGCAATAAAGCTCACAAAAGGACGGGCAAATTTATAGGCTGTCCGGAAGAAACCGCCGACAAAAAGCAGATTGAACAGACCGAAGATGATACATGCATTCGCCAATGCGAAGAGATTCGCATTCATCAGGGCATTGGCACGGTATACGGCGGATTCTCTGAACACTGTCATTCTGATGAATACAGACAGAATCATGAACAGGAAACCGCTGGCTTCAATCAGACAGACAAAGATATATTTTCCTTTTACCACATCCTTTTTGGCAATCGGAAGCAGTACGGAAAAGACAATATCATTTGCCTCACAGGCATTCTGAAAACTCTGGAATATGCCCAGACACACAAAGAATGCGCTGCACAATACCGGATATCCCGGCACCAGAAACAGAAGGCCGAACGGAATGAACAGATATGTGATCATGGAAGCGCTGAGCTTCATTTCCTTTCTCAGAATATCACGCATGATGATCTCCTCCTTCCAGTCTCAGCATGGTGTCCTCAAGGCTTTCACCCTCTTTGGAGTACGTCTGAATAAAAACCTCTTTCTCCATGGCCGCCAGGATTGAGCCTTTGGAAATATAGATGATATCATCCGCGCATTTTTCAATATCGCTGATGATATGCGTGGAGAAGAAGATAGAAACTCCTTCATTTTTCACTTCTTCAAAAATCTCAAGTAATTCATTGCGAGAAAAAGGATCCAGTCCGCTGGTCGGCTCATCCAGGATCAGCAGCTTCGCATGATGGGACAGCGCCAGCATCAGATTGACCTTGACCTTCATTCCTTCAGACAGTTCATTAGGCGTCTTTGACTCATCAATCGCGAAGAGTTCACGGTATTTTGCATAAGCTTCCTCATCCCATGTGTCATAAAACGCTCTGACAATTTCAACAATGTCACGGATCTTTCTGCGCGGATACCAGCTGATGGTTCCGCTGGAATATCCGATTTGCTTCTTGATATCCGCCTCATTTTCTTCCAAGGGTCTGCCGGAATAATAAACAGAACCGCTGTCCGTATGAATCATGTTGAGCATTGCCTTGATCGTTGTTGTTTTGCCTGCGCCGTTTCTGCCGATAAACCCGGTAATCCGTCCGCTTTCCAGTTGAAACGACACATTATTCAATGTAAAACCGGGATATCTTTTCACCAGATTTCTGACTTCCGCTATTGTCATGTTTACCTCCGAAAATCATATATCTGTGAATATTGTGATGCATGGTTGCGTGTGAATCCACCAACCACAGTTAACAGAATTATCCGTTTTCTGTTAATTTTGGTTGCCTAAAAAATCATAAAACCCGGATCATTGACACATCCGGGTCTGAAAGTGTTTCATGTTCTTATGCGCGTTTATTCATTGATCAGATCTGACTGCTGTCCGGTGTAGAGTTCATTGAACAGCAGTTCCGCATGTTCGCCAATCAATATAAGAGATCCCCGCAGAGGCTGGCAATCAGCTCATCGCTGTTCCAGCGTTCCTGGATCGTTTTAATCACTTCAAAATCATCAGGACTCAGCTTAAAGTTTTGTGCCTGGTTCAGGAATTTACGGATTGCGTTCTCAGGGTCTTCCACAAGGCTGATGCCCAGACATGGTCCTTCATCGAGAAGCGCTGCCAATATTCTGCTGATGCAGGTAAAATCCTCCTGTGTCAGGCGGCTGTCCAGAAGTGACGCCGCGTCAGATTTATTCCACGCCTTTAGCGCCGTATAAGGCGGCAGCACACCGTTGTCCACTCCTTCAGTCAGAAACCACTGCTTGATTTCCCTTGTTTCCGGTTCCAGGAACTCACATGCATGTACCCTTCCCCAGCCGTATACATGTTTCGCAATCTCAAATATCAGGTGATTGCCATCTTCCAGTTTCTGGATAATGGGCAGGCAGAACAAGGTGAATTCATTGCAATATGCGAGGTCTGTGATGATCTGCTTAAAGCCCTTCACCTTGTCTTCAGGTGCTTTATGATGAAGCGCAAGACCGATTTTGACAAGTTCTTTGTCTTTTGCCATGGCAATCAGATGCTTGCCGTAAGAATACGCATGTGCAGGATTGATACTGTCTGCGTTTTTCTCTACGAGCTCACATAAATCTTCAGCAAATTCAATGGTTCTGCGAGTCTTCGTGAGTTTCAGAAAGAGTTCGTCCGCGGTATCGAGAGGTCCGCGCAGCATTGCATTCAGGGCATCCACAAGAAGGTCTGCCTCTTCATCATTCATTTTCACCGGCTGCGTGTGAAAGCAAGTGATCCCATCCTGTGCGCCATCAGCGAAAAGAAGTCCGTTTTCATCATCCGGATCTTTTGGCATCGTAAAATCGCGGGGAAGTCTCCCGTCACTGTCCAGGTTGTCTCTGATAATCGCCAGAATCGGTCGTTCGTACATAATTGCTCCTTTGCGGCGGATCTTACAAGATTATAATAACAAGTTCACAGCCATTCCGCACAAAAGAGAAAACATCATTACAAAGAGAATATACAGTGCAAACCGTTTCCAGCCCATAACAATCTTCAGTGCCCCGAGATTTGTGATCTTTGTGGCGGGTCCCGTGATCATGAAAGCAGCCGCGCTGCCAATAGACATCCCGTCGAGAAGCCATTGCTGAAGCAGCGGAATCGTTCCCCCGCCGCAGGCATAAAGAGGCACACCGATGGTTGCCGCCATCAGGACACCCCATGCTTCATTTCCGCCGAATACGTTGACCATCAGATCCTGCGGCACATAACGCTGAAACAAAGCGGAAAGCAGAATACCGAAGAGAAAGTACGGTCCGGTTGCTTTGATATTGCGCCAGATATTCAGCAGATACCGGATCAGCAGATTCGGATGTGTATCATGGCTGGCCCTTTCTGCAAATCCGCTGAAATCAAAGAATTCCTTCTTCCCGTAGAAAACAGAAACAAGCAGTCCGGCCATGCAGCCGCATAAGAAACACGTGATGATCCGTACAGCCAGAGCCGTTTTACCAAGTGCCGCGCTGTAGATGATCAGCTGCGGATTCAGCAGGATCGAAGCCATCATGAATGCCGCCAGCCAGTCCTGACGCATGCCCTGTTTTTTAAAAGATGCAGCGATCGGGATTGTTCCGTACATACAGAGCGGTGAGGCAATTCCCAGAAGACAGGCAGGGATAATCCCGAACAGTCCCCACTTCTGATCCTTCATGCTTGCAAAGATGCCATGAATCTTATCCTTTGCGAAAACTGAGATGAAAGATCCGATCAGCATTCCCAGAACCCAGTACCAGAAGATCTGCCGTAATTGCAGTTCAAAGTAGTACCAGATATAAATGAATTCTCTTCTGAGAATGGAAAACAGGTCACTCATCGATCTTTACCAGTTCGTATGTCCGGCTGCCCAGCCCGATTTCTTCCGCATGTTCCAGAGTATGGATGCCATTCTTGGATTCCATGCGTCTGACAAGGGATTCATTTCCTTCCGCCTGATAGATGAGATCCACGCATGCCTGATCCAATGCAACGGGATCACTGCTTGCCAGGATGCCGATATCATGGATGTCCGGTTCTGCCGGATTGCCGTCGCAATCACAGTCCACGGAAAGCCGGTTCATCACATTGATGTATATGACATGTTCCTTACCGACGTGATCACTGAAGCCGGATACCATCTCAGCCAATGCTTCAAGCCAGGCATCCTGATCGCTGTGCATGATACTGCCGCTGGTTCTTGTTCCGGCGGAATGGACATAAACCTTGCCGCTTGCGGAAGAGATGCCGATACCGACGTTTTTGATCGCGCCGCCGAAACCCGCCATCGCATGGCCTTTGAAGTGTGAAAGGATGATCCAGTCGCTGTAGTTTTCCGCATGGCTGCCGACAATCACTTTATCCAGTCTGCTTCCGCCCGTAACAGGCCATTCGACTTCGCCTTCCTCATCCATCAGATCAAAGTCTGCGATCGCCGTAAAGCCATGATCTTCCGCGACCTGTTTATGCATGGCAGAGCTTGAACGGGACCCGCCGTATGCGGTATTGCATTCCACAATCGTGCCATCCACTTTCTGAACCAGATCGCCGATCAGTTCCGGACGCAGATAATTGCTTGCCGGCGGTTCACCTGTGGAGATCTTGACCGCAACATTGCCCTGCGGTGTCCATGCAAGCGCATCGTAGATCTTAACCAGACCGGATGCTGAAATATCAGAAGTGAAATACACAGTAGAAGACGCTTCGTCTGTCTGCGTTTCAGCCGGATCGACTGCAGCGGTTTCTTCGGTATTTTCATTGACTTGGTCTTCCGCAGTTTCTCCAGAAGTTGCGGAATTGTTTTCCTGTGAACCGCTGTCAGGTTCATTTGCTGAACAGCCTGTACTCAGAAGCATTGCCATTGTGCAGACAGCTGATAAGATCATTGTTTTCTTCATACTATGATTCCCTCCCCCGCTTCTGTCTAAATGCCTAGTCCGGCATGGTAAGCTTCATCCATGGCTTTGGTATTCAGGACTTCGCCCTTCTGCCAGACATTCTCACCCCAGATGATTCCTTTAATTTGATTTCCGAGGTTTTCAAATATCGCGCGCAGTTCATCACCGGCCAGCTTCAGTCCGGATCTGCTGTCATGACCCGTGATGATCAGATATACATCATGTCCGCCAAGTTCCTGCCATTTCGGCAGAAAACGGTCAATCGTTGTTTTGAGCATTCCGTTCATGGTCAGAAAATAAGTCGGTGTCGCAATCACAAGGACGTCTGAATCCTGAACCTTTTCAAGGATTTCCGCCATATCATCATTCAGAACGCACCTGCCTGTTTTGAAACATGCATAGCAGGCTCTGCAGAAGCCGATCTTCTTTTCATAGAGCGGAATCAGCTCACATGTATTCCCTGCCTCTTCTGCACCCCTTATAAACTCGTGACAAAGGATATCGGAATTCCCGTTTTTGCGCGGACTTGCCGATAACAGTACAACCCGTTTCATCCTCTTAATCCCTTTCCAAGCTGATATGCCTGCTGAGGATATCCGCTGCGTTTTGTCATCGAAGGTGTGCCGCAGCCATATCCGAGCACCATACCGCAGTCTTTGAAATTAATATACCGCACAAGTGTTTTGTAATGTGCCTGAAGCGCATCAAACGTCCAGTCATCCGCATTCCACGCTACTGTAAGCAGTGCTGATTTCAGATGACGGCTGTTCAGGCTGCTGTTATAGGCACAGAAGCGGTCCACCACGGTTTTGAGCTGAGCACTCATGCCGTAGTAATAAAGCGGTGTCGCAAAGACGACCATATCTGAGGCAAGCAGCTTTTTACGGATCTGCTCAACGTCATCCTTCTGCACACATGGGCCTTCATAGCCGCATCTCACACAGCCGATGCAGGGATGAATATCCGCGTGGCAGACATCGATGATTTCAACCGTATGACCGGCTTCTTCTGCTCCTTTTTTGAAGTTCTCAACCAGGATGCCTGTCGAACCATTTACGTTCGGGCTTCCCATCAGTACAACAATCTTCATGTATACCTCCTGATCCGCTATGATCCTGTCATCTTAATAAGGCTGTTTCACTTAATTCAGGCTTTCAATCCAGCTCTTCAGATCTTCTTCTGAAACATCCCCGCTGAATCGTCTTCCTTCCAGCCATGTACCGCTGCCCGCCAGAGCTTCCATATTGGAACCGCTTCTGCCGATGGGACTGCTGCCGGAAGTGCAGAACGGAATCACTGTGATTCCTTCGAAACTGTATTTTTCAACAAAGGTATCAAGAATACGGGGCTCTCCTCCCCACCAGATCGGAAAGCCGAGATAAACCGTTGTATAATCCTGCATTGAAACATCTTCGCTGACGATCTCAGGACGGGCATTCTGATCATTCTGCTCTGCTGTTGCCCTGCTGCTGTTGTCACTGTAGTTCAGATCAGCATCTGTGTAAGGTTCCGCCGGCTGGATTTCGTAAAGGTCTGCACCGGTGACAGATGCGATCTTTTCAGCAACGCCTTTTGTGGTTCCGGTTGCGGAGAAATAAGCCACAATGATTTTCTGATCAGCAGAAGTATCTTCAGATGCGGATGCCGCATCATTTTCTTCCGGATTCACGGTTACCTCAGGAGTGTTCTCTTCTTCCGCTGCCGGCGCATCTGCACTCTCATCCTTTGTACTGCTTCCGCAGGAGGCCAGTGTAAGAGCCATTGCAAAAGCCATCGGGATTGTTAATAATCTTTTGATCTTCTTCATTCGTTTACTCCTTCCAGCAGCTGTATGCCATTCTCTGAATAAATCTTCTCTCTGATGCCGTCATATTCACTGTTCTCATCAAAATGCTTTTTCTTTGCCTGGATCACTTTTGCAGGTGAATGCGGGAAATCACTGCCGTAAACAATATGATCATCACTTGCCACCATCTGCAGCATTTTCAGCTGAACGGGTTCGGGATCTCCGGCAATATCGAAATACAGTTTTTCAAATTCAGCCTGCACATTGACTGTTTCCATCATGCCCATGGATGCGAGGATTCCGGAAACACCTGTGAACCGCTGCACCATATAAGGCAGGAAGGATCCGCAGTGCGGAACCACAAAGCGGATATCCGGGAAGCGGGTCATGATGCGGTTGGCAATCATATTGAGGACGGCTCTGGTGGTATCCGCGGGATACTCATAGATTGCCGCAACCGTTCCGGTAATCACGTTTTCAGGACGCTTTCTCGCTCTGCATGGATGGATAATCACCAGTGCTTTGCGTCTGTTCCACTCTTCCATCAGGGGATCAAACAGCGGATCGCCAAGATAAATACCGCCCATGTTCGTCGCGACTTTCATGCCTGAAGCACCAAGCTCATCCATTGCATAAGCTGTCTGCTCAATCGCCGCTTCAACATCGGGAAGACTTACGAGTCCGACAAAGCCGAATCTGTCCGGATACTGCCTGACAATCTCAGCTGTTTCCTCATTGATCTTTCGAACTGCCTCTTTGGCCTTTTCAGGATCGCCGTTATAAATGTGCGGAACGGGAGCGGAGAGGATTGAATAATCGATTCCTGCTTCGTCCATAAATGCCAGATGTTCTTCCGCGCTCCATTTAGGAAGCGGAAATCCGTCTTCCTCCATCGGATCAATGCCGAGGTCAGTCATTGCCTTACGGAAGGCCTCCGTTACCGGATGGGCATGAAAATCAATGCATTTGAAATCTTTCAGCATTTCTGTTCTCCTTGCAGAACTTAATCAGCTTTGACTGATCAGTTCATTCTGCCGCAGTTGCCGGCTTTTTCACCGGTCACAAAGTATTCGTAGGTCGGGAACTCAAAGAGTACCGGCTTGAAGATGTGATAATCGATTTTACCCTGTTCGTTGAGGACTTCCTCATCCGCATAGGTAGCGAGAATCTTGCAGATGAAGTGATCGAAATTCTCCAGCTCATAATTGCCGTCCACCTCACACTCGATGGATACTTTTGCCGCATCGATCAGCGGAGCGCCGTTTTCGCCCATCGTCCAGGCAAACGCTTCTGACTTGTCTGTTTTATGGCCGCTGATGGTTCCCATGCGGTCCGCTTCTTTCAGCCAGGATTCATCGACCACATTGACGGAAAGCTTTTTGGTTTCACGGATACCCTTGTTGATATAGTGCGCCTGTACAAGGGATACCATCAGATGGGTGTGTGCCACAGTTCCCGCATGGGCAACCAGTGTCCAGGTCGGTTTGCCGTCAACCATTGCCCCGACAACAATGACGGGACAGGGATAAAGCGCAAGTGTTGCGCCGATATTCTTCTTAGCCATTACTTCATCTCCTTTTCCCACATGCGGATGACATTGAGGTTGAGACTGTCCGCCACCTTTTCAAGTTCTGCTGTTTCTTCTTCGCTCATCGTGATATTCGCAGCTTTGACCGCATCGAGAACCTGATTTTCCTTTGTCACACCGATGATCGGCAGTGTTCCCTTGGCGATTGCCCAGGCAACCGGAATCTGCGCAGGTCCGACGCCGTATTTGTCCGCGAGCTTTTTCAGTTCTGCATTAAGAATCTCAAGTTTGCCAAGGACCGGGTTATAGATCGCAGCTCTGTCTGCAATATTCAAGAATGCCGGAGTCTTCGGAGGAACGGTTGATCAGGCTGTAGTGATTCTGCACAGCGGAAAGTTTCAGTCCATGAGCCCTGAGAATCGCATCCGCTTCCTTGATCTCCGCAAGATTGTGGTTGGAAACACCGATCATAGGCACATTGTCTTTTCCTTCAAAATATTCTGCCAGTTCTTCTGTCCACTTCGGGGCATCCCAGACATTGTGGATCCAGTAGACATCGAAACGGTCAAGATCCATCAGCTTCAGCTGCATTTCGATCATATCCGCCATGGCGGTCTTCGATGAATAATCCGCGCATTGCGGTGTGAACTTGTCAGATACCAGATAAGAATCTCTCGGAAGACCTTTCAGGAATCCGGCAAGAATCTTTTCGGATGTTCCCATGCCATAGGCATAAGCGGTATCCCAGAGATTCTGACCATTTGCCATAGCCGTATCAAAGACCGGTTTCAGGTTTTCTGCGGTGAGACTGTTCCCAAAGGTTCCGTCGTTTCCCCATGCCCATGCGCCAAGTGCGATTTTCGGTAAGATTGTCATTATTGTCATCTCCTTGTATTTATCCTGCTGTATTGATCCGCATATCACTCGCCAAGCAGTCTGATCAGACAGCTGTATGTGAGTTCATATACGGTTTGATATTCATAATTGATTCCCGCTTCCTGCATGGCCACTCTCTGTTTTTCCGTGACTGCGGTATACGGATAGATCCCGAACATGAATGGATAAAACGTATAAATGAAATTCTGAATATCCGTTTCATTCATATCCGGACAGAACTTTTTCAGAAGGCTCTGCATCAGACGCATGGATTCACCATATGACTGCTTGAAGGTGTTGAGCAGCTCCTGGCGGCTGTTGGCTTCCATATCGTAGTTGTTCATGGAAAGAAGCTTTAACAGCTGGTTTCGTCCTGCCAGGGATTTTGCAATGCGATCTGCCAGTTCTTTTTTTGTCAGATGTTCATTACCGTTCAGAATGGCACTCAGATCCTCATTCCATTTGTCATATTCCCTCTGAAAGAGACCCAGGAAGATTTCTTCTTTTGTTTCGAAGTAGTTATAAATGGTGGGACGGGAAAAGGATGTGATATTCCCGATCTCCTTGAGGGTGATTTCCCGGAAGCTCATCGTCTGATAAAGCTGTTCACATGCATTGATGATCTCTTCCCTTTTCTTGGCGATCTGTTCCGGTGTTACTTTTCTCATGATTCAAAACCTCGTTATTCAAATAATACTGACATCGTGTCAGCATATTCATTATAGGTCACTCTGACACCGTGTCAAGATGAGGCAAAAAAAATTAGTAACACCCGTTGAATATGAAAAAACCGGGACTGTTCGGTTCAGCCTCCGGCATGTTTTCAGATCTTTTTGTGTTGAGATCATTTGTTTCTCTTGCCGCTGTTTTCGGTTCCGCGCACTTCTTCGTGATAGAAATAATCGACGATGGTCGGATGACCCTGCTCCACTCTTTCATACGGGGTTTCATTGTCCACGAAGCGGCATCCGTATTTCTTCGCGATCTCTTCCGCCTTCTTTTCAAGAGCCTCGAAGTAGCTGCGGTTCTTCTTCGTATAAATCTCTTCATAAAGCGGTACAAGATCAGGATGTTTATCTGAAATATAATCCATGATCGTCTTTTTGAAACCGCCGCGTAGGTTCAGATTCTCCAGCCAGACCAGATCACACTGATCCTTCGCCCGCTCAATGATGGCTTCAATATCCGTGATTCCAGGGAATACGGGTGAGATGAAACAAACGGTGCGGATACCGGCATCATAGATCTGTTTCATGGCGGCCAGTCTTCTTTCAATCGATACAGCATCATCCATATCTTCACAGAAGTCCTCATCCAGTGTATTGACCGACCATGAGACGGTCAGACGGTTCTTCTCATTGATCTGTTTTAACAGATCAAGATCACGCAGGACAAGATCGCTCTTTGTACAGATCAGAATATCGGCGCCGCTGTCTTTGAGCTGTTCGAGAACTTTTCTCGTTCTGCGATAAGTATCTTCCTGCGGCAGATATCCGTCAGTGACAGTGCCGATAATCACTTTCTGACCGGCATACTTTTTCGGATTTCTGATTTCAGGCCATGTCTTCACGTCCAGGAATGTGCCCCACTCTTCAGTATGGCCGGTAAAGCGCTTCATGAATGAGGCATAGCAGTATCTGCATCCATGAGTGCATCCGACATAAGGATTCACGGCATAACCGCCAAGGGGGCCGTTGGATTTTGTCATGATATTCTTTGTTTCAACATAACCTGTCTTTATCTCTGTCTGTTCCATTTCTTCTGTTCCTCCAATACTCTGTTAAATTCGTCAGGAAGCTGCTGAACCATATTTTCCTCCCCGATGATCGGGACAAGATCCTCTTTCATAAACACCGGAATTCCCAATGCATATGCCTGCTCACTCAGGCTGTAAGCCCACGCAGGATCGGTTTTGATTTTGTTCTTTTTGGCGCCGGTCATTGTGCCGACGACAATCCAGTCGATACCGGTAAGATCCACTTCACCCGGATCATCGAAGAGCGGCTCGAATGTCACGTGATAATGTTTTGCTTTGACGTTTTCTCTCAATGCATCGAGTCTCCAGAGCTCGCTTCTTCTGGTAATTGTCACGCCGAACCAGCCGTTGGACAGATCGGTGTCAATCTTCAGAATATCCGGCCGTTTGGATAAAAAGAGTCCTTCGTGCTGAGGATTCTCACGCAGTTTCTCAGAAACTGCTTCAAGCCATTCCTCTTTCCATGCACATAAGTCACTCATTCCTGTCAGAAGCCAGTTGCCGGGCTTTTTCCTCTCCAGAATCTTCAGCTTCTGCTCGTAGTATTCAGGTTTTGAGAAGTCATCCGTGATATGGAATCTTCTGCAGTTGTTTCTTGCATAGCAATAATCACACCCGATGGGACAGCCGATGACAACGTTAAGGTTCTTGATCAGGTCTTTGATACACTCGCTCATTTTGCCTGCCACCTTTCCAGATTCAGACGGATGCGGTCCAGATATTCTTCACATGCCTTCACTTCTTCCGGTGTGAATCCCTGATAATAGATATCCCCCATCTGTTCAGATAAGTCGATATAATCCTGTTCCAGATCTCTGGCTTTATCTGTCAGGTAAAGAAGCGTTTTTCTTTTATCCTCTGTGTCCTGCATGCGTTGAATCAGTCCGCCTTTCTCCATTCTTTCCAGCATTGTGGTCAGCGATGTGATCGCAAGCCCGCACTTTTCAGATAACGTCTTGATCGGTACGCCGTCCTTCTGGAAGAGAACATACAGGATGCGGCCTTGTGCACCGTTGAATGCTTCGATTTTTCTTTCTGCCAGAATCTTTTCAAATATACGGTCACCAAGCTGCTTGATCTTGGAGACCTGGAATCCTCCGTGAATCCTCATATAATACTCCTATATAGTAATATTTAATACTATATAGGAGTATATTGACTCTGTCAACCTTTCCGGTTGTTACTGCCATCTTCAACAGAAAAGACGTATTCCCGGGATATGGACTTACGTCTTTGCATGATTCAGGAGGAGAATGAGCCTGAAGAAACAAAAGAAACCTCCTTCAGGGACATTCCCCGAAGAAGGCTGATGATCATCCATAAGGTATTGTCTGCGGCTACCAGTTTTCATAGCGCTGCTGTATGTCCAGTGCACGGATTTTACTCATATCCTCATCTGAGAGTTCAAAGTCAAAGATATCGAAATTCTCAGCGATATGATCCGGATTTGAAGAGCCGGGAATCGCAATGTATCCGGCCTGCAGATGCCAGCGCAGAATGATCTGGGCGGAAGTCTTATTGTACTTCTGTGCAAGTTCCAGGATGACGCTGTTATTGAAATTCTCTGCTGTATGTCCCCTGCCGCCGAACGGGTACCATGATTCAACCACGATACCGTACTGACTGACATATTCCTGAAGCTCATTGTTCTGATAATACAGATGATTCTCATTCTGTATGACGGCTGGAGTGATCGTCGCAAATGACAATACTTCATCCACCTGCTGTTTCGTATAGTAGTTGGAAATGCCGATGGAGCGCATTCTGCCGTCTTTCACGGCATCCGCCATTGTCTTATAGACACCTTCATCATCGGCGCCGGGCTGGTGTATCAGC
>CACWLH010000018.1 GCA_902761625.1 uncultured Erysipelotrichaceae bacterium | reverse complement strand
AGAGCGACGATTTTTGGTTCTGAAAAATTTAACATCTCAAAATCAATGAGTAAAAAACTTGCAAAGAATAAGATTTATTTTGTCGATAAGTCTGAATATGGCGCAAGATTTTTAGTTTACGAGGACGAAAAGACTGGAAAAAAATATGCCGTCGCGGCGAATGATAATGATGTCGGAAAATTACCTGATTCAGTAGAGGTCGAAATCGACGGAAAAAAGACGCTTCCTGCGGATGTTGCCATCCTGGAAAGAAGCGTCAACCGTAACCGTACGGTGCTTGATATCACAATCTATGAAGGCAGAAACCGCCAGATCCGCAAGATGATGGAATACTTCCATACCGAAGTCACAAGACTTGAAAGGACCGGATACGGTTTCCTGGATCTCGGCCATCTGAGACAGGGTGAATTCCGCAGACTGCGCATGTTTGAAGTGCGCCGCCTGAAAGAGATGGTCACTCATTCCAGTTCCAAGGAATGAATCTGATCCGCATCCGGATCAATATAAATCATTCGGTAGCTGCCAAGCTGTACCATACCGGGTTTCGCACCCGGTATTTTTTTGAGGTTTCTGACCGGGCACCATATCACCGGCACACTCGATGACATGCGTCCGGCCGAATAATAGGCGGCGATGTTTGCGGCTGTGCGCAGGGTGTCCTCATCGGGATTTTCATCATGAATCACCACATGCGCTCCATGATAATCCTTTGCATGAAGCCAGATTTCATTCTTTCTGGCCATATGCCAGGTAAGCGCATCGTTCTGAAGATTGTTTCTGCCGAATGAAATCTGAGTGCCTTGGGGCAGTGTGAGCGAGCGCACATTGACACTCTGTTCCTTTTTCTTCTTTTTGTTTTTCTTTGATTTTCTTGTTTCCTTGAGATATCCGAGCGAAACAAGCTCATTATGGATTTCCGATGCAGTATCAAAATCAGCCTGTTCAAGCTGTTCGAGCAGACCGGTGAAATAATTGATTTCATTTTGGGTGATCTCAATCTGCTCAGCCAGATAGACCTGTCCTTTTTTCAGCTTGTTGTAACGGTTGAACGCCTTGCGGGCATTGCCCTTGCCGTCAAGTTTCGGATCAAGCGGAATCACCACATCACTTTCATCTTCAAAGGATTTGAGCGTGATGCAATCCGTTCCTTTTGTATCGGTGATGTTATAGGCATAAAGCAGTTCACCGTAAACTCTCCATTGGTCACAGTCTTTTGCCTCATCCATTTCCGCAAGCAGACGGGGGAGCTTGGTCTGCTGGTGCTTGAGCTCGCGTTTGACAAAGCGGTAGATATCCCCGGAGATGGTGCGGATTCGTTCTTTTTCCTCACGGTGGTAATACAGAACGTCAAAGCCTTCGAACAGCGGCCATGATCTGCATCTGCCTTTTGATTTCAGCTCAATGCAATGGAATACCGGCTCCTGGCTTCCTTCCGCCGCATAGAGACGTTTTGATTCTTTGATTTCCTTCATGATATCCGCAAAGGATTCCCCATGGGCCATACGGTATTCGACTTCCGAAGAAAGAAACGGAGAGAAGCCGGCAAACTGTTTGGTCAATGACTGAGACGGATCAATCATCGTGTCTTCAAACGGATTCTTCTTGTTCTGGGGCGGGGTTGGTTCAAACACGGCACCGGGAAAGACGGTACGGCGGCTGTTTTCAAAGGGCGGAATCCGTTTCAGTGCATCCAGGATTTTTCCCTGCGCATTGACGAGAATGATATTGGCATATTTTCCCATCAATTCCACATATACCTTGAAATATTCAATGTCACCGATGGCATTGCGTCTGCGGATGGTCATCACACACCATCTGTCCAGATCAGCCTGGCTGATGGATTCAATGAAGCCGCCCTCAATGTATTTTCTTAATACCATGACAAAATTGCCGGGCTCATCGGGAGTCGGATAGTTTTTATCGGTGAACAGGAAACGGTTGTAAACCGAGTGGCATGATATCAGCATCTGCTGTTTGCCGGCGTTTCCATGAACCTGAAAGAGAATTTCAGTGCTTGAGATATCCCAGATCTTCTGGATTCTCAACGGCAGCGATGCTGCGATTTCCGGTATGATTTTGCTTAAGAGTATTCCGTCCAGTGCCATAATTGATCCGCCTTTTTTCGTATTGCCCATTATAGCATGTGACACGCTGAGCACAAGCGCATGGCTGCGATGCCGAAAATCGGTGTGACCATAATCCGTTTATCGTGTAAAATATACGAAAGCGGGGTGTGATTATGAGCAAAGGACTTTTGATTGTATTAAGCGGACCGTCGGGAGTGGGAAAGGGAACCATTCTGAAAGAGGTTATGAAAGATGAATCTCTGAAACTGGCATTCTCCATTTCCATGACCACCAGGGAAAAACGCGAAGGAGAGGCGGAAGGTGTCAATTACTTCTATGTCTCCCGGGATCAGTTTGAACAGGCTGTCAAAGACGGAAAACTTCTGGAATATGCTGAATTTGTCGGCAATTATTACGGAACACCGCTGGAGTATGTCGAAAAACTGCGCAATCAGGGAATCAATGTGATTCTCGAAATCGAAGTGCAGGGCTGCATGCAGGTCCAGGAAAAAGAACCGGATGCACTGACTATCTTCATCGTACCGCCGAGCATGGAAGAGCTGGAAAACAGAATCCGCGGACGCAAGAGCGAACCGGAGGAGATCATTCAGCAGCGTCTGGCCAAAGCGGAAAAGGAAATGGAGATGCTGAACAAATACAAGTATGTCGTATGCAATGATGATGTCGAACTGGCAGCGGAGATCATCTCCGTCATCATCCGCAGACATATGGAAAGAAACGCGAAGAAAGACAACGCATAACGGGTCATATGATCCGTTATTTTTTTGTTTCAACATGCTACAATTGAGACAAATGTGAAACAAAAATAATCAATAGAAAGCGGGTAATTTATGATCATTAGAAATCTTGAGGTCAATCATATTGCCGATCCACTCGGATATCATCTTGGCAATCCTGTTTTTTCGTGGGTGATGGAATCAGAAAGCAAAGTCACGGGCTGCCGTATCATCGTCAGAGACAATCAGACGGTTGTTTTTGATACCGGCATGTCTGAATTGAATCCGCTTGGAGTCGAAGCAGACATCAGCCTGAAACCGCGCACCATGTATTCTTATACCGTTATGGCGGTATCGGAAAACGGTGAAAGCGCTGCCCAGGGCGGATATTTTGAGACCGGCAAAATGGATGAGCCGTTTTACGGGAAACTGATTACAACAAATGACAATCATGAATCAAGGCATCCGGTTTTCTGCAAGTCGTTCGGATGTGAAAGACCGGTGCGCAGGGCAAGGCTGTATATCAGCGCATGCGGTCTTTATGAGGCTGTTCTTAACGGAAAGAAGATCGGCAATGAACACCTGACACCTTATTGCACGGCATATGATCTCTGGACACAGGTTCAGACTTTTGATCTGGATGATCTGGTCAGGGCAGACAATCAGATCGAAATCACACTCGGCAACGGATGGTACCGCGGCAGGTTCGGTTTTGATCAGTCGGAAGAACCCGCTTATGGCGATACATGGAAACTGATCGCCGATCTGATCATTGATTATGAGGACGGCACACAGGAAGTGATCGCAACGGATGAATCCTGGGATGTGAGGCGTTCCAATATTGTTTTCTCCAATATTTATGACGGTGAGATTGTGGACGACACATTGCCGGAAATGCAGATTGAAAAGGCGGTCATTGCCTCAACTGAGCAGACCCGGTTTACCGACAGACTTTCATTGCCGGTTGTTGAACAGGAACAGTTCAAAGGCACACTCATTCATACGCCGAAAGATGAAACCGTGCTCGATTTCTCACAGAACATGGCCGGCTCATTCCGCTTCCGTGTTCATGAGCCCAAAGGCACGAAAATCCGCATTCAGTTCTCAGAGGTCATGCAGGATGGATCTTTCTACCGGGATAATCTGAGAACGGCCAAAGCTGAATATATTTATATTTCCGATGGAAATGAACATGTGCTGGAGCCGAAATTCACATTCTACGGGTTCCGCTATGCGAAGATCGAAGGGGTGGAACATCTCAACCCGGATGATTTTACCGCCTATGCGCTTTACAGCGATTTCGCTTATGACTCCTCCTTAAAGACCCGCAATGAAAAGATCAACCGGCTGATTCTCAATGCCCTGTGGGGAATGAAATCAAATTATCTGGATGTGCCGACCGACTGTCCGCAGCGTGATGAGAGAATGGGATGGACCGGCGATGCGCAGGTGTTTTCCGCCTGTGCGATGTATCTTGGAAAACCATATGCATTCTTAAGAAAATATCTCTTTGACATGGCAATGGAACAGAAGAAAAACAACGGTCTTGTGCCGTTCACCATTCCTTCTTTCCATATTGATCAGACCGCATCTGTCTGGGGTGATGCGACGGTGATCATCCCCTGGAACATGTACCTGTTCACAGGCGATGCATCCATTCTGAAAGAACATTATCCGGCCATGAAGAGCTGGATCGACTGGATCCGCAAATTTGACGGTGAAACCCATAACTGGCGCAATGCATTCCACTTCGGAGACTGGCTGGCTCTGGATGGTCCCCAATCGCCGGAAGCGGTCAAAGGCGCCACCGAAGATGGTTTCATTGCGGATGTATATTACCGCAAAAGCGCTCTGATCACGGCTGAGGCGGCCCGTCTGCTTGGCTATAAAAAGGATGAGGAAGAACTGCGGCAGCTTGCCGAAATAATCAGGCAGGGCATTCTTGATGAATATTACACACCGAGCGGCAGATGCGCGATCATGACCCAGACCGGACAGATCCTTTCAGTGATGAACGGACTTGGCGATGATGAAAAAGCAAAGCAGATATTGATGAAACTGCTTGATGACAATGACGGCAAGCTCTCCACCGGTTTTGTCGGCACACCGCTGTTATGCGAAACACTGAGCAGACTCAATCTGAATTATTACGCCTGGAATCTGCTGTTCAATGAGGAATATCCCGGCTGGCTGTTTGAAGTAAACCATGGCGCCACAACCATCTGGGAACGATGGAACTCGCTCGACGAAAACGGACATATTTCCGGAACGGGTATGAATTCACTGAATCATTATTCTTACGGATCGATTGTTGAATGGATCTATAAATACTGTGCCGGCATCCAGGCGCTGACACCCGGTTTCACGCGTGTGAGAATTGCTCCGCTGGTGCATCATAAACTCGGACATCTGGATTGTGTTTATCCTTCCGCTGCCGGAACCTATGAGGTTCACTGGTCAATCGTTGATGTCTCGCATATCAGGCTCAGCGTGCATATTCCTTATGGCACTGAAGCGGATATTGTGCTGCCGTATTTTGACGCGGACGCTTATCACGAAAACAATCCATTGACAAACGGACATGTCAAAGCCGGCGATTATGAAATTGTTTATGAAACATCGCGCCCTATGAAGGATGTCATCGATCTTTCAACAAATACGGCGGCAGCGCTCACCAATCAGAAGATCAGAGAATATCTTGAAAAACTTCCTTTGTTTGCGCAGACGGAATTCTCCATGCGGTCGGTGCAGCTTCACAAAGCGCTTGATATGGTCGGTATCATTGATCCCGGAAAGCAGAATCAGATCGAAAAAGATCTGTTTGCGATTCAGATGAACGGATGAATTGTTGAAACCGCTTACAGCGTATGCTATGATGGAAACCGGAAAGGATGATGGAGTTTCCGGTGGAACAGAAAGAAATTATCATTGAATGTGCGATCAGATGCTTTGAGCGGCAGGGGCTGCATTTTACAATGCAGGATATCGCCAGCGAGCTTCATATTGCCAAAAAAACAATCTATGCCATGTTTCCGGGCAAGGAAAGCCTTTTGTGCGCGATGCTCGAAAAAGGCTACAGCGGGATTCATGAGGACAAACAGAGAATCCTGAACAGTGAAATGGAGACGCTGGATAAAATCCGGGCGGTCATGATTGCCATGCCTGCGCAGTCTCAGCTGATTGATTTCAGACAGCTGAATCTGCTGGAGGAGAAATATCCGGTTGTTCATGAGCGGCTTGTTGCGCATCTGGAAGCGGATTGGGAGCCTGTTACGGAATTGATTGAGCAGGCGAAGAAAGACGGACTTGTCCGCGATGTTCCCATCAGCATCATCCGGAATGTATTCACCGCGTCCATTGAATCGTTCATTTTTTCCGGCAGTCTTGAAAAAGAGAACATCACGTTCCAGGATGCCATGAATCAATTGATTGATATCCTGCTGTCAGGGATCAGAAAGGATCATTATGAGAAAGATTAATAATCATTGGGAGTTTACGGAAACCTGGTCAGAAGAATTCAGGGATTTCAAAGCGAGCGGCACGCCGGTGCGCATTCCGCACAATGTGAAGGAAATACCGCTCCATTATGCGGACAGCGAAAGCTATCAGATGATCTGCGGCTACCGCCGTAAGATCAAGTTTGATTCATCCGAAAAGGATCAGCGTCATTTTATCCGCTTTGACGGGGCGGCCCATATTGCCGAGGTATGGTTCAATGAACATCTTCTCGGCACACATGCGTGCGGCTATACGTCTTTTCGGTTTGAAATCACGGATTTCATCGATTACGAAAATGACAACCGGATCGCAGTGAAACTTGACACAACTGAAAATCCGGCGATTCCGCCGTTCGGCTTTGTGATTGACTATCTGACTTACGGCGGCATTTACAGGGATGTGGTGATTGAAACCAAGGAACAGACATATCTTGACGATCTGTTTGTCAGCACGCCTGATATGAAAACCGTCAAATGCCAGCTGCGCTATAACGGGCCGGACCGTGCAGGGGATGTGCATATCGAAATCCTTGATGCGGATGGCGCGCTTATCAGTGAGAAACATACGTCCCCGGATGCGAGAAATGCGATGCTGAGTGTCGACAACATTCATCCATGGTGTCCTGAAAGTCCCGTGCTTTATACCTGCCGGGTTACTTACGGCAACGATGTCAAGGAGGTCACGTTCGGCTTCCGTACGGTTGCATTGACTGAAAATGATATCCTGATCAACGGCAAACCGGTGTTTCTGCGCGGTCTCAACCGTCATCAGTGCTATCCGTACAGTGGCTATGCGGTGCCGGATGCGCTGCAGGTTGAAGATGCAAGAATCTTGAAAGAAGAGCTTGGCGTCAATGCGGTCAGAACAAGCCACTACCCGCAATCCCACGCATTCATCGACGCATGCGACCGACTTGGACTGCTTGTCTTTACGGAGATTCCCGGCTGGCAGCACCTGGGTAAAAAAAAAAAAAAAAAGCAGGCAATTGAAAATACCAGAGAGATGGTGATTCAGTACCGCAATCATCCTTCCATTGTTTTATGGGGTGTGCGCATCAACGAGTCCATGGATGATGATGAATTCTATCGTGCCACCAATCAGACAGCCCATCATCTTGATCCGACAAGGCCGACCACCGGGGTCAGATATTTTGAAAAGAGCTCATTGCTTGAAGATGTTTATTCCTACAATGATTTCTCCCACACCGGCGCAAATGACGGCGTGAAACGGAAGAAGGATGTCACCCCGGATCTGAACAAACCGATGCTTGTTTCGGAGGCCAACGGACATATGTTCCCGACAAAGTCGTTTGACCATTGGCAGAAGCGTCAGGATCATGCGCTGCGTCATGCGCGGGTGCTCAATGACGCAAGGGCGGATGGTGCCCATGCCGGATGTTTCCAGTGGTGCATGTTCGATTATCCGACCCATAAGGATTTCGGCAGCGGCGACAGGGTCTGCTATCATGGCGTCATGGATGCATTCCGCAATCCGAAACTGGCTGCCTCAGTATATGCGGCGGAAGGATCAAAAGACAATATTTTGGAAATCTCCTCGCCGATGGATATCGGTGATTATGCCGGCGGCAGTGTGACAGATATCTATGCATTCACAAATGCGGATGAGGTGCGCCTGTACAAGAATGATGACTTTGTGGCCTCATTCACTTCCAAAGGCTATCCGGGTATGGAGCACGGACCGGTGCTGATCGATGACAGGATCGGCTGTCTGCTCAATACGAAGGAAGGATTCAGCGGCACCAAGGAAAAACTGATCAAGGAAGCCCTGAACGCGGCCGGCAGATACGGCATGGCGGGCATGCCGATAAAGAATATGGCCCAGCTTGGCTGGTGCATGGTCCGCTATGGCATGAAGTATGAGGACGGGGTTGCGCTCTATGGCAAATACGTCGGCTCATGGGGCGGCGATTCCACCCGCTGGCGCTTTGAAGGCTGGAAGAACGGTGTCTGTGTCAGCTCGGTGACAAAATCACCCGACTGCTCACTGCATCTGGAAACAGTCACTTCCCATACGCAGCTGTATGAAGGCGATACCTATGACATGGCGGCAGTCAGAGTCAGAATCAAAGACGGATATGACAACCCGGCTGTCTATGCCCAGCTGCCAGTCACCTTCAAAGCGGAAGGGCCCATTGAAATCATCGGCCCGCATACCGTTACTGCTGAGGGCGGCATGTGCGGCACTTACATCCGCACCACAGGTAAGGAAGGCAGTGCAAAATTAACCGTCAGCGCTTACGGCCTTGAAGACAGGATTGTTGAGTTTACAGTCAACGGAAAGGAAATCTGATGAAATTCGGTAAGAAGGAAATGAGCGCCTTTGGCTTCGGTGCCATCGGCAAGGACATGGTGTATGCGTTAAGCGCGTCATTTGTCATGTATTATTATCAGGATATTCTTGGTATTTCGGCAGCTTTTGTCGGCACCATCCTGATGATTGCGCGTGTGTTTGATGCGGTGAATGACCCGTTTATGGGTGTTGTGGTCGCAAAGACCAACACAAAGTGGGGCAGATTCCGTCCCTGGGTTCTGCTTGGCACAGTTCTCAACGCAATCGTGCTTGTTTACATGTTCAATGTGCCTGAGCTTTCCGGCAGCGCACTGAAGACTTATTTCTCAATCATCTATATTCTCTGGGGTGTCACATACACGATGATGGACATTCCTTACTGGTCCATGATTCCGGCGGTTACCGACAATGCGAAAGACCGTGAAAACATGTCTGTCATCGGCAGAACATGCGCAGGCGTGGGCAATGCATTGATCACCATCGGCACTGTTATGGCAGTTGCGATGCTTGGCAAAGGCAATGAGAGAGCCGGTTTCGGCAAATTCGCGATCATTGTTGCGGTGATCTTCGTCATCGCTGAAGCGGTTCTGTTCGTATGCATCAAAGAGAAAAAGAGCGAAGAGAAGATGGAGACGGTTTCCATCCCCGAAATGTTCAGATCACTCTTCAACAATGACCAGGCAATGGTCACTGTCATCACCATCGTTCTGATCAATACAGCCCTTTACATTACATCCAATCTGATCATCTATTTCTTCAAATACGATATCGGCGGAGCTGGCTGGAGCGGAACATACACACTGTTCTCCTCAGTGGGAGGCGCCTCACAGATTCTTGGCATGATGATTGTCTATCCGCTGTTAAGAAAGAAGTTCGGCAACACGCAGATCTTCAGACTGTGCCTGATCAGCGCAATCAGCGGCTATGCATTGCTGCTGGCGGTTTGCCTGCTTGGCTTTGCGCATAACATCGCCATCATCCTGATTCCGGGTATTCTTGTCTTCCTGTCCAACGGCATCCTGACTGTTCTGACCACGGTATTCCTTTCCGCATCGGTTGATTACGGTGAGCTGAAAACCGGCCACAGAGAGGAATCCGTGATCTTCTCCATGCAGACATTTGTCGTCAAGCTTGCCAGCGGTGTCGCAGTATTTCTGACCGGTATCGGAATCTCCATGATCGGACTTGTCGGCAATGCGGATACCGAAGGTGAGATTGTTGCGCAGAGCGCTTCCACATTGATGGGCCTGCGTCTTCTGATGACACTGATTCCGATTGCCGGTCTGATCGCCGCATACTTCGTCTTCAAAAACAAGTTCATTCTCAGCGATGAAAAGAGCGAGGAAATCGCAGCTGAACTGAAAGCACGCAAAGCGGAGGCTGAAGAAGGGGCATAATATGAATGTCGATTACAGAATGAGTACCGTTGAAGGGACATTGAATGAGGGATCGTGTCAGCTGGAAAGCGAAATGCATCTGGTCTTTCCGGTTCACAATGAAACCATCGACCGTATCAGCGCTGTGATTCACCTTGAGGTTGCTGATGATGAAAAGATCTTCATGAACGGCTATCAGACCTGGACACACTGCAGAGAATATACAAAACGCAACCGTATCCGCGGACTTCGCGGTATTCCGAAAAGACTCGTGAACAGATATGCATTTGACGGCTATTCAGATTATCACTTCACGGAATATCCGTATTCCAGAGGTGTATTGCACGGATGGAGCTGGTGCTATTTCCGCAAGGGCAATTTCTACCGTCTGTTTGCCTCACTCGGTGAGCAGAACGGCTATACACAGTTTATTTACAATGCCAATGAATCAACCCTTACCATCAGCAAGGATTCTCATGGCCTGAAGGCTGACGGCGATTTTGCGGCAATGGATGTCTTCTATGCGGAAGGCAGCGAGGATGCTGTCTATGACGCATGGTTTGAAAAGCTCAACATTCATCCGATCACAGATGAAAAGATCGCCGGATATTCCAGCTGGTACAACCGTTATGAACAGATCGACGAGAAAGCGATCCGCGAAGATCTTGCCGGCTGCACGAAAATCTTTGAGAAGGGCGACCTGTTCCAGATTGATGACGGCTGGGAGCCGTTTGTCGGTGACTGGCTCGAAAGCGATCCCGCCAAATTCCCCGGCGGTATGAAAGCGATGGCGGATGAAATCCATGCGGCCGGATTCAAGGCCGGACTGTGGCTGGCGCCATTCAGTGCGGAGGAAAAGAGTGAAACATTCCGCAATCATCCGGACTGGTTCATCAAACACGAAGGGAAATATTTCAAGGGCGGTTCAAACTGGAGCGGTTTCTATTGCCTGGATATCGATCATCCTGAAGTCTTGTCATATCTGAAACAGGTGTTCAGCCGCGTATTTGATGAATGGGGATTTGATCTGGTCAAGCTGGACTTCCTGTATTGTGCGGCTCCTTATGGCTCCGATACAGAAACAAGAGCGGCCCGCATGATCCGTGCGGTTGATCTGCTCAGGGAATTATGCGGCACTCATCCGATTCTCGGCTGCGGTGTTCCGGTGATGCCGGCCTTCGGAAAATTTGAATACTGCCGTGTTTCCAATGATGTGACCCTTGACTGGGATGACAAGGCATATATGCATCTGATTCACAGAGAGCGTCCCAGCACCAAGAATGCGGTTGATAATACTGTCTCCCGGCACGGTCTCAACGGCAGAGCTTATCTTTCAGATCCGGATGTGTTTTTCCTCAGACGTGACAACTGTCAGCTGACTGATAATCAGAAATACTCTCTGGCTGTTCTGGATGCCCTTTGCGGAGGAGTCTTCCTGACCAGTGATGATCCGGGCAGCTATACAGAAGAGATGAAACGGCAGTACAGACTGTACCGTTCTCTGACAAAGGCGGATAACGTCCGCGTGAACAATGATAACGGTATTACGGTTGTCTATGATCTGGATGATGAGACAACCAGACGAAGACTGTTCTGAATCTGATCAGGCATTGTGTTAAAGTATATACACAATGCTTTTTTTCAGGAGGTGCGCATGAGACAGAATCTTCATACTCACACAACTTACTGCGACGGCAGCAATTCCGCCGAAGAGATGGTGCAGGCAGCCATCAGCAGACGTTTTGACATCCTCGGGTTTTCAGGACACGGCCCGGTCAAGGATCCCTATGCCATGAGCATAGAGAATACCCGGCTTTACGTGGATGAAATCAGAATGCTCAAAGAAAAATACAAAGGACAGATCAGCATCCATCTGGGCGTGGAGGAGGATTCGACCAACCGCATGTGGCTCAAAGAACCATTTGAATATGTGATCGGATCGGTTCATACCCTGAGCCATGACGGCATGACACTGCCCATTGACTACAACCGCGGCATCCTTGAGGCGATGCATGAAAGCTGGTACGGCAATGATTTCCGTGCGCTGGCAAAACAATATTATGCGGATGTGACGGCCATGAAAGACTGGGAAGAGGTTGATATCATCGGCCATCTGGATCTGATCACCAAATACAATGAGGATGAGTCGTTCATCCGTTTTGATGATCCGGTCTATGTCTCATATGCATGCGATGCGATCGACGCGTTTGCAGGCGTGAAGATTCTGGAGGTCAATACCGGCGCCATTGCCAGAAAGAACCGCAGAACACCATATCCCTATAAGAATTTATTGACTTATATGCATGAGAATAATGTGCAGATCGTGCTGAATTCCGACTGCCACGATGCAATGTATCTTGACTGCGCATTTGAAGAAGCGCTGAATCTGATCAGGGAATGCGGCTATCGCTCCATGATGAAATTTACCGGCACGGCCTTTGAGGAGACAGACATTGATCTGTTCGAATAAAATGACACAGTCTCAGCCGGTGAATCTTCTCCATGCCCGCAAAGCCATTGCCGCTTTCTTCAAAAGCTATGAACATGAAAATGATCCCGGATACATGCTCAAGATCCGCCATACGTATCATGTGGCTGACAATGCGCGCACGATTGCCAAAGCTTTGAATCTGAGTGAGACCGACGTGGATCTGGCAGAGCTGATCGCTTTGCTGCATGATATCGGCCGCTTTGAAGAGCTGCAGATCACAAAGGAATTCAACAGCGCCAGATTCGATCATGCACGTCATGGCATCGAGATGTTATATGGAAGGGGAATGATCCGTGATTTCATTGATACGGACGCATATGATGAAATCATTCATCATGCCATTATCAATCACAGCCTTCTGCAAATCGAAGAATGCGCGGATCCGCGGTGCATGCTGCATGCGAAAATTATCCGCGATGCGGACAAACTGGATAATTTCCGTGTGAAAATTGAAGAACCTGTTGAAAATATATTTCCCGGACGGATCACTTCAAAAGAAGCGGTTGAAACCTCGAAAATATCAGAACCGGTCTTTCAGGCGCTGATTCAGAAACGATGTGTCGATGTAAAGGACAGAGTGACACTGCTGGATTATTTTGTGACAATCATCGGCTTCTATTTTGATCTCAATTTTGATGTCACAAAACAGATCGTGCACCGCAATCAGCTGCTGGAAAAGATGGCCGGACGCTTTGAATACCGCGATGAAAATGTCCGCAGTCAGATCGCGGCAATTCTCCGTCTTTGCGATTGATCTTAATCTGAATATTAAATTGAAAATCATTTTCGTTTTACTTGACCGCACATACTGTCATGACTAAAATTGAAAATGGTTTTCATTTTAGTTTTGGAGGCGTTATGAACAATAAAGCCAGATATACGACAAAGCATTACGCTGAAATCGCCGCCTTCCTTGAAAAAATGGAAGGCAGTCATATCACCGCCCAGGATGTCTGCGATCATTTCCGTGAGGAAGGCAGGCCGATCTCCACTACCACGGTTTACAGACAGCTTGATCGTCTGGTGCACGAAGGGGTTGTAAACAAGTACATCATTGATGCGAACAGTCCCGCATGTTTTGAATACAGCGGCATCAGAAATCATGAACATACGTCGTGCTATCACTGCAAATGTGAAATCTGCGGTAAACTCATTCATCTGCATTGCGATGAGATTGAAGCACTCTGCGCGCATATGCAGAAGGAACATCATTTTGTTCTCAATCCGATGCGTACGGTGTTTTACGGAATCTGCGAAGAATGCGCAGGAAAGGAGCAGGCAAATGTATAAGAAACTTGTAAATCTTGCGGCAGTCATGAGTCTGCTCACGCTTTGCGCATGTTCCGCAGATCCGGCTTCGGATCAGGCTGATGATGATCGTCAGCTGAAGATCGTGTCAACCGTATTTCCTGTCTGGGACTGGTGCCGTGAAATCATCGGCGATAATCCCGGAAATGTGAAGCTGAGCTTTCTGCTGGGGAGCGGAAGTGATCTGCACAGCTATCAGCCCAGTGCATCCGATATCATGCAGATCGCGGATTCCGATCTGTTTGTGTATATCGGCGGGGAGTCAGACACATGGACGGAAGATGCCCTGAAACAATCTGCCAATGAGGATCAGTCTGCCATCAGCGTGATGGGACTGCTGGACCATGTGATCAAGGAAGAAGAACTGAAAGAGGGCATGCAGGAAGAAGAACATGAACATGAGGCTGAATATGACGAGCATGTCTGGCTGTCTTTAAGAAACGCGGAAATCGTTGTCGCAAAACTGGCTGAGACGATTTCAGAGATGGATCCGGACAATGGCGAAACCTATCAGGCAAACGCCTCCGCATACATTGATCAGCTCAGCAGACTGGACGCTCAGTATCTCGATGCCGTCAAAAATGCGGACCTTGATACGCTGCTGTTTGCGGACCGCTTTCCGTTCCGTTATCTCTGTGATGATTATGGGCTGGATTATTATGCGGCCTTTGCCGGATGTTCCGCAGAAACCGAAGCGAGTTTTGAAACGATTCTGTTTCTTGCACACAAGGCAGATGAACTCGGTCTGAAGCATATATTGACGATCGAAAACAGTGACGAACGGATTGCTTCCACGGTCATTGAAAATACCGAAAAGAAAGACATGGATATTCTGCATATGGATTCCATGCAGAATAAAACCCGCAAAGACGCAGAAGAAGGAGTCACGTATCTTTCCGTAATGGAGTCCAATCTTTCCGTTTTGAAGCAGGCTTTGAGCAAAGGAGAGAATTGATGGCTTATCTCTGCGTAAAGGATCTCAGTCTCGGCTATGACGGAAAGGCCATTCTGAGCAATCTGGATTTCACAGTGAATGAAGGGGATTATCTCTGCATCGTCGGTGAAAACGGATCAGGCAAAACAACCCTGATGAAAACACTGCTCCATCTGCAGCAGCCGATCAGCGGCACGATCACATTCGGCGATGGACTGTCAAGCAATGAAATCGGCTATCTTCCCCAGCAGACCCTTGTGCAGCGTGACTTTCCGGCTTCGGTCGCTGAAATTGTGCTGTCCGGCTGTCAGGCAAGATTGAAAAACCGCTTCTTTTACAGCCGTGAAGAAAAGAAGCTGGCGGAAGAAAATATGGAACGCATGCGGATCAGTGATCTTTCGGACAAGTGCTATCGTGAGCTTTCCGGCGGACAGCAGCAGCGCGTTCTGCTTGCCCGGGCGTTATGCGCCGCAAGGAAAATATTGCTGCTGGATGAGCCGGTGACAGGACTTGATCCAAGAGTCAGTGCAGAACTGTACGGACTGATCAATGATCTCAACAGACAGGGAATCACGATTATCATGATTTCCCATGACATTTCCGCAGCCGTCAGATATGCCAGCCATATTCTTCATATCGGCAGCAAAATCTATTTCGGCACAAAAGAGGATTATCTCAAAACCAGCCTCGGACAGTATTTCCTGCAGGCCCAGGAGGTGAGCAATGGATAAATTATTTGTCTATCTGCAATATCCGTTTGTGCGCTATGCATTGATTGTCGGCGTGCTGATCGCATTGTGCTCCTCATTGCTTGGGGTCACGCTTGTGCTGAAACGGTTCTCGTTTATCGGTGATGGACTTTCCCATGTTGCCTTTGGGGCAATGGCAGTGGCAGGTGTATTGAATCTGAGCAATGAAATGATTGTGGTGCTGCCGGTTACGGTGATCTGTGCCATATTATTGCTGAGAACAGGAAATGACACAAAAATCAAAGGGGATGCGGCGATCGCGATGATCTCGGTCGGAGCGCTTGCCTTCGGCTATCTGTTAATGAATATCTTCTCGACAAGCGCCAATGTGTCAGGCGATGTGTGCTCCACTTTGTTCGGTTCCACAAGCATCCTGACATTAAGCAGATGGGAAGTCTGGCTTTGCGTTGTTCTTTCGCTTGCGGTGGCCGCGATCTTCATTCTGTTTTACAACCGTATCTTCGCGGTAACCTTTGATGAGAACTTTTCCAGGGCTGCCGGTGTCAATGCGGACAGATACAATCTGCTGATCGCGGTGATCACCGCTGTGATCATTGTGCTGGCGATGAATCTGGTCGGCTCATTGCTCATTTCCGCGCTGGTCATTTTCCCGGCGCTTTCCGCAATGCGCATATACGGCAGTTTCCGCAGCGTTACTATCTGCTCGGCAATCCTCTCGGTTGTATCAGCACTTGGCGGTATTCTGGTCTCGATTGCTTTCGGCACACCGGTGGGAAGCACCATTGTCGCTGCCGATGCATTGGTGTTCGGGATCTGCTGGCTGATCGGTTCATTAAAGAAGTAATATGATATGAAAAGAAAAGCATGTTTCATGTGCGCAGCACTCATTCTGCTTTGCGGCTGCAGCAAAGAAGAGGCCAGGGCGGCATCTGTCAGCAATCAGCAGAATGTCAGCGATGTCATCGAGGATCTTGCATCAAAGCAGGAAGAAGAAACAAATGAACAACAGCCGCAGGAAAGCGCTGAACCGGAAACAGCGCCGGTTCCCGCAATCGATGAATCCGGCGTCAGGCTGATGAACTGCAGCGGTAACGTGGATATCGATCTGACCGGAATGAATGCGAATATGATCTACTCCGAAGTCTACAATATGATGGCGGAGCCTGACGCATATATCGGCAAGACGATCCGCATCTATGGAATGTATACGCATCATTATGAAGAAAGCAGCGACAGACATTATTATGCCTGTGTGGTCAGGGATGCTCTGGCATGCTGTGCAAGCGGACTGGAGTTCACATTGACGGATGATTATGTCTGGCCGGATGATTATCCGCCGGAAGGTTCTGAGATTGTTGTTGCCGGAGTGTTTGAGGTTTATCAGGATGGCTATTTCAAAGCATTGAACCTGTCCGATGCGGTGATTGAAAAATATACGCCGAATACAGAAGGCTGATCAGAAGGGGTGTCAGAAATGACATTCCTTTTTTTATGTATACACAAAAAAGGAATCCGGCCTGCGGATTCCTTTGTGAAGCTCTTATCTGTTGTAGTATTCAACAACGAGGGATTCGTTGATTTCCTGGTTGAGTTCGGAACGTTCCGGAAGGCGTACGAATGTGCCTTTCTTGTTTTCCTTGTCAACTTCGATGAATGCCGGAGCAGTGATATTTGCTTCAAGTGCTTCAGCGATGGACTTCATGTTTCTGGAGCCCTCACGTACGGAGATGACATCTCCCGGCTTGACCTGTGCGGAAGGAATATCGACCTTCTTGCCGTTGACCTCAATGTGGCCGTGGTTGACAAGCTGTCTTGCGCCTTTGCGGGTTCTTGCGAAGCCGAGTCTGTAAACGACGTTGTCCAGTCTGCTTTCCAGCAGTGTCAGGAAGTTGACGCCGGCTGTGCCTTCCATCTTGGAAGCACGCTCGAACAGATTCGCGAACTGACGTTCGTTGAGACCGTACATGTTGCGGACTCTCTGCTTCTCACGGAGCTGTGTGCCGTAGTTGCTGAGCTTGACTCTCTTGGTCGGGCCGTGCTGACCCGGAGCATAAGTACGCTTCTTAAGCTCTTCGCCTGTTTCGAGAACGGAGAAGGAGAGACGTCTAGCCTTCTTCCATACAGGACCTGTGTAACGTGCCATGTTATGTTTCCTCCTTAAATGGCCGAGAAACAACAACAGGTACAGATCACCATTGCGGTGTGTTACCGTAAACCGTTTCACCTAATGCAGCAGGTTACTCCGTTACAGCCGCGTGCCGGTAACGCATTGGGCAAGGCTCTGTAAGCTGCCATCATTTAACGCGATGATTATTATAACTTGTTCATTCATGCCGGTCAATTGAAAAAAACACAGGTTTTATGCATATTTTCAGCAATTTTGGACATTATATCATCCGGCCCGCATTTCCGCTTTGTTTCCGGTAGAATGTGATGACTTTCTTTCATGCGTGAAGGTGAGAAGTGCATTTTTCATTTGGGCTTCACACGTGCCCAATCTTCTGTGATATGATTATGCGTATGAATGAAAGGAGAAATACATGAATCAGTTCCTTGAGTTTATTTCAGATATAAAGGTTGTGATCGCCATCGCAGTGATGATTGTGATGCTGCTGGTCTGGCTGATAATACAAAGAGTCAAAACAAAACGTCTCAAAGACGAACTTGTCGAACTTGAATCACATTACAAACAGATTAAGAATATTCCGATTTCTCTCAAGATGAACAAGGCTGCCGCATTGAGCAGACTTGATCAGGATACAGTCGCCAAGGTGAACAGTGCCCAGGCTGATTATGATCGTGTGCAGTCGGATATCACAAGAATCACAGAACGTCTTGCGGATGCGGATGACCTGATCAGCGGCGGCAAACTCGGTAAGGCTGACAATCTGATGACAGACCTCGAGACCGAAATCAAAGTGACCGAAAACTTTGCCCGCGGTCTGGAGTCTGCCCTTGACGGCATTCTTGCCAAGGAGACAACCCAGAGACAGGAAGTCACGCAGCTGAAAAACACATTCCGTGCTCTGAAATCAAGCGCCCAGGAGAATGCGAACCGTCTGGCTTTCGCATGGCCGATCGTCGAGCAGAAGGTTTCCGATACCGAAAAGATGTTCTCCACATTTGAGGAGTGGATGTTCTCCAGTCAGTTTGATAAAGCCAATGAGGAGCTTGAGCATGTCCGCACCAGCATCGGAGAACTTGAATCCATGCTTGATACAATGCCTTCTCTGATTGAGGATGCCCGCGGCATCATTCCCAAGATGGCCGAATCCCTGCACCGCGATTATGCGAAAGCACGCAAGCAGGGTGTCTATCTGAAACATCTGGAAGCGGAGAAGAATCTTTCCCTGATGACGGTTGCCCTCAAGGATGATCTCAAGAAACTCAAAAGCGGAAATACGGAAGGAATCCGTGAACATCTGGATGACTATAAGGAACGGATCAGCCAGATGGACCGTGAGATCAAAAAGGAGACCCAGGCGGATGCTGAGCTGGAGCGCATGATTACTGAAACCGAAGAAATCGCTGCTGAAGCAAACCGCAATGCCGCCTTTGTGAATAATGCATTTGAGAAATATGGCGAACGTTACGGACTGGGCAAGATTTCTGACAGTCTCAAAGGCGCCAATGAAAAACTGGGAACACTCAACACAAGACTGCCTGAGCTGCTCAACCATGCATCGGAAGGCTCTGCTCCTGCCAGTGAAGTGCTTTCATCACTCAAGGTGCTCAACCGTGATCTGACTTCTGTTTCCGCGGATGTCAGTGAAATGCGCCAGAGAATTGAAATGAGCACCGGGGATGAGGACCGTGCGAAGAAACAGCTGGTCAAACTCCAGATCATCATGAATCAGATGCAGGTCAAAATCCGTAAGTACAAGCTGCCGAACATCTCCGCCGCATATGAGCAGGATATGGCAAAGGCTTCACGTTATATTCAACTCTGCAGGAGGCGCTCTCCTTCATCTATCAGCTTTACAACAATGTGAACAACGTGGTCGGTACCGTTGTGATGGTTGAAAACACAATCGTCTTCGGCAACCGCTATCGTTCCACCTATGCGGATATCGATACAGAACTGACAAGAAGCGAGCTCTCATTCCGCAACGGTGAATATACCCAGGCTTTGACAACAGCCATCGCCACGATCGAAAAGATTCATCCCGGCAATTATGAATCGATGATCAAGGAGAATGCGAAGAGTGCAGCGTAGGATCTATTTTGACAATGCGAGCACTACCAATATCAATCCGGAAGTTCTGAAGTCTTATAAACAGCTTCTTGATCAGTACTATGTCAACAGTGAATCACTGTATGACGAAGGCAGTCTGATCAGCAGAATGATGGAAAAGGCCCGGTCAGCGATTGCCGGGCTTTTGGATGTTCAACCGGATGAGATCATTTTTACATCGGGAAGCAGTGAATCAAATACTTCCGCGATCAAAGGTGTGTGCTTTGCGGATATGAGCAGAAAACATATCATCACCACCAATGTGGAACATTCCTCGATTATGAATGCATGCCGGCAGATGGAGGAAGTGTTCGGATATGAGGTGACTTATCTGCCTGTGGGCAAAGACGGCGCCATCACGGCCGACCAGGTGCTTCATGCATTAAGGCCCGATACGGCGCTGGTCAGCGTCATGCATGTCAACAATGAGGTCGGGGCGATCAATCCGCTTGAGGAGATCGCTGAGATCGTCAAGAAGAAATCACATGCGTATATGCATGCGGATCTGACCCAGTCGGTGGGCAAGGTGGCGCTTGATATGAAGAATATCGATCTTGCTTCAATCAGCGCACATAAGCTTGAAGGTCTTAAAGGCAGCGGGATTCTGATCAAAAAGAAGCACGTTCCCTTTGTGCCGCTGATCAACGGCGGTGAGCAGGAGGCCGGATTGCGTGGGGGCACATCGAATGCATGTGTCAATATGGTCTTTGCCAAAACATTGAGACTGGCGCTTGAAAACGGGCAGAAGTCTCATGATTATATTGAAAGACTGAGCAGACAGCTGGAAAAAGGGCTGCGTGAAATTGAAGGGGTTGAAATCAATCATCCTGAAAACCACGTGGCATCGGTCATCAATTTCTCCTATGAGAATATTCCCAGTGAAGTGATGCAGAATGCGCTCAACCGCAAGGGTTTCATGGTTTCAGCCCGCAGCACCTGCGCTTCCAAATCACTGGATCCCAGCTATGTTCTCTCAGCCATGGGCTACAGCGACAGACGCGCTTCCAGCTGTATCCGGGTGTCGCTTTCGCGTCATAACACTGAAGAGGAAGTGCAGATGTTTCTGAAAGCATTGAAGGAGGTCATTACACAATATGGCAGCTTATGATACCGTGCTGATCCGTTTCGGAGAACTCAGCACCAAAGGAAAAAACAGAAAAGACTTCATCAACCGTCTCTATGGCAATGTGAAATATATGCTCAGGGATTTTGGGAAGCTTGAATACCGTAAGGCGTATGACCGCATTTATATCAAGCTCAACGGTGAAGATCATGAGGCGATCCGTGAAAAACTGCAGAAGGTTTTCGGAATCAGTTCCTTCTCCTTTACGGAAAAAGTTCCTTCTGATATTGATTCCATCAGTGATGCATGTTTCCGGATTGCGTCCGAGTCGGATAAGCACACATTCAAAATCATCACAAAACGTCATGACAAGACATTCCCGATGCGCTCGGATGAGATCAACCGCGCATGTGCAGGCCGTATTCTGAGAAATACTGATCTGAAGGTGGATGTGCATGACCCTGAACTGGCCATCCGCGTGGAAGTTCATCGTGATGATACTTATATCACTTCGGAAAAGATTCCCGGAGCAGGGGGATATCCGGCCGGCATCAACGGAAAGGTGCTTCTGCTGCTGTCCGGCGGCATTGATTCACCGGTTGCGGCATATCAGCTGATGAAGCGCGGACTGCAGGTCGAGGCGATCCACTTTGCTTCACCGCCTTATACCAGCGAAGCTGCCAAGAACAAGGTGCTCACACTGGCTTCGATGGTATCTGAATATCAGGGACATATGCATGTGCATCTGATCAACTTCACGGATCTGCAGCTGAATATCTACAAGACTGCAGGGGATCCCTATGCGGTGACACTGATGCGCAGAATGATGTTCCGTCTGGCGGAAAGAACTGCCGAAAAGTACGGATGTCTGGCGCTTGGCACCGGTGAAAGCATCGGCCAGGTTGCCTCACAGACGCTTGAGTCTGTTGCCTGCATCAATTCCGTGGTCAGGATTCCCGTGATCCGTCCGCTGGTATGCTATGACAAGGTGGAGATCATTGATCTTGCCAGAAAGCTCGGCACATATGAGACATCGATTCTTCCGTTTGAGGATTGCTGCACAATCTTTGATCCGAAGAATCCGGTCACAAAGCCGAGTATTGAAAAGAGTGAATATTTCGAAAAGATGTTCGATTATGAAAAACTGATCGATGAGGCAATGAACGCCATGGAAACCGTCATTGTCACACCTGAAAAGAACGATGAGGATTTCCTTTAAGGAGAAGATATATGGCAAAACATGATCCGAATATCAGAACCGGTTTTCTGAGCGCTCTGCAAGGGGCTGAAAAAATGAAGGAATTCGAACTGCAGGAAGCGATCCGTCCGACTGTTCTGATCATTGAGAAAGACGACAGCTACAGCACTTCCGCCAAGCTGAAAATCTTCTCACTGATGACCTCGTTAAGCAACTGCGCGGAAAAAGAACGCGCCAAGTATGTGAAAAAAATCGCCCATGCGCTGAAATAGGAGAACACATATGAAAGTGAATCTTGATGATGTGATCAGCGCCATCGAATCCGTTTCATCGGAATATACCTATGTATATGTGAAAGATGAAGAGCGGATCATACCGCTTGAAAGCACGCGGGTTGATTCATGGCCGTATGAGGATGATGAGATCATCATTCTTCCGGACCGCAATGATATCGATGATTACGGAAATATGGAACGCTTTATCCAGCGGGTGGACGATGAGAAAATCCGTGAATGGCTTTCCAATGCGATCCGCGGACGCGGCGCCTTCCGCATGTTCAGGGCAACCCTTGAACGCTTTCACATGCTGAATGAATGGTATGATTACCGCGACCGCTGCCACCGTATCTGCGCGATGGACTGGTGCGAGGAAAACGGCATTGAATATGAAGGCGCGCGTTATGAAATCGAAGATGATTATGATGATTCATATGACGATTATGATGCAGATGATGACTGGCAGCCTGAACCTCAGCCTGTCAAAGCAGCTGTAAAGCCGGAATATAAAATCATTGCCATCGGCAGACGAAATGTGAATCAGCTTGTTTTTCTGGCTTCTGAATTCATCGATGAAAGACTGGAAAAACGCGGTTATGCAAAACAGGATGATCCCGATGAGGCAAACGATAAGCTGGACCAATTGATCGCGGATGGCGCCCGCATTCATGCGCTGAGTGATCATGGCCGCTATGTCGGCTACAGCATTGCATCAGAAGAAGACGGCCGTTATGCACTGGATGAGATCTTTGTGCGTCGTGAACTCAGACGCAAAGGACTTGGCCGCATGCTGATCAGACAGCTTGAAAAGGACGCAAAAGAAGCAGGCAAACCCGTTCAGCTGGATCTGGACCCGGCTGATGGGGATACCATCGCATTCCTGAGAAAATGCGGATATACCGTGCTCAGCAGAATCACAGTAGAAAAAGAAGAGAATACTGATCAGGGTGCTTCCATTGATGTGGCAGGCCTGCCGTTCGCTTTGAAATAAGCGCATTTTGTCAGGCCTTTAAACAGAAATATTGAGAATCAGTGCCCGGCAATAAAAAACAGGAATATAAAGTAAAAATCCGCTTCAGAAGGTGTAAATTTCATCGGTTTTCATTGACTTGCAATCTGAATAAATGTAATATATTGACGTTATCAGCCCTCTGGTCAGAGGTCTGTAACCGCTCAGAAAAGGGTTAAGAACGAAAGTCCCCTTGATGGCGCGTCTTAAGATAAATGTCAGGAGGTGCTTATTTTGTACGCAATTATCGAAACAGGCGGAAAACAGCTCAAAGTAGAAGCTGGACAGTCAATCTTCGTCGAAAAGCTCGACGTTGAACCGGGAACAGAAGTTGTCTTTGACAAGGTTTGCCTTGTATCTGACGCTTCCACAAAGATCGGCACACCGTATGTCGAGGGTGCCAAGGTCACATGCACTGTTGAAAAGCAGGGCAAAGACAAGAAGATTGTTATCTTCAAGTACAAGCAGAAGAAAGGCTCCACCCGCCGCAAGCAGGGCCACCGTCAGCCGTATACAAAGCTGACAGTTGTATCCATCGAGGCTTAAGGTGATCAGAGTCAATTGTTCGGAATCAGACGGACATATCACTCATCTGAAAGTCAGAGGCCATGCGGAATATGCGGCCGCAGGTGAGGATCTTGTCTGTGCCGGTGTCAGCTCAATCATGTTCGGATTGTGCAACGCACTGGATGAGATTGCCGGCATTGAAACAATCAAAGCAGATCAGAATCTGATCACAATCAGCATCCTGAAGCCTGATCAGACAACCGACACAATCATGCGCACGGGTCTGATTCAGCTGATGACTGTAGAGGAACAATACAGTCAGTTTATTAAAATTCAAGTAACGGAGGAATAACAGAGATGAAATACACACTCGATATTCAGTTCTTCGCCAGCAAAAAGGGTGTATCTTCCACAAAGAACGGCCGTGATTCAGCGGGCAGAAGACTGGGAGCCAAAAAGGCGGACGGCCAGTTTGCGAATGCCGGTTCCATTATTTATCGTCAGAGAGGAACAAGAATCTTCCCGGGCAAGAATGTGAAGCGCGGCGGCGATGATACACTGTTTGCAACAGCAAGCGGCGTAGTCAAGTACGAGCGTCTTGGAAAAGACAGAAAGCAGGTTTCTGTCTATCCCGAAGAAGCATAAGCATTTGATTTGAAAATGCTCCTGAGAAGTTCAGGAGCTTTTTTGTGAAAGGAGGCCTGTATGATTGATCTGGTAAAACTGAAAGTCAAGGCAGGAGACGGCGGCCGCGGATGCGTGGCATGGCGTCATGAAAAATATTATCCGAACGGAGGCCCGTTCGGAGGAGACGGCGGCAAGGGCGGAGATGTCTGGTTTGCGGTAGATACAAATGAGACTACTCTGACAAAGCTGCGCTTTACCAAACGCATCAATGCCGGCAACGGTGCTCCGGGCATGACAAAAAAGATGCACGGAAAATCCGGTGATGATGTGATTGTGCCTGTACCGCTGGGCACGATGATCCGCAATGCGGAAAACAATGACCTGCTCGCGGATCTGACCAAACCAGGCGAAAAGGTCCTGATTGCCCATGGCGGCAAGGGCGGTCTTGGCAATATGCATTTCGCAACCGCAACCAACGACGCACCCGAATATGCGCAGCCCGGTGAAATCGGCGAAGCCCTGACCCTGCAGCTGGAACTCAGACTGCTGGCGGATGCCGGTCTGATCGGCTTCCCGTCGGTCGGCAAATCGACATTCCTTTCGGTTGTCAGCAGAGCCAGACCGGAAATCGCGGATTATCCGTTCACGACGATTGAGCCCAACATCGGCGTCGTATCACTGCCCGATGAGCGCAGCTTCGTGCTTGCGGATATGCCGGGACTGATTGAAGGCGCAGGCGAAGGCAAGGGACTTGGCCATGAGTTCCTGAGACATATCAGAAGATGCCGTGTGCTGATCCATGTGATCGATATGTCCGGCGCGGAAAGAAATCCGATCGAGGATTATGAAATCATCAACAAAGAGCTGCGTGAATATGATCTGTCACTTGAGAACAGACCGCAGATCGTCGTTGCCAACAAGATGGATGATGAGATCGCTGCGCTTTATCTTGAGGAATTCAAGGCGAAATATCCGGATCTGAAGATCTATGAAATCAGTGCGCTTGAGCACAAGGGCATTGATGAGGTGCTCTATGCGGCCATGGATATGATTGAATCCGCAAGAACAGAAGACGAGGAGAATCCGGAACCCGCCCAGGAGACAGTTGTTTACCGCTATGAACCCAAGCGTCCGGACTTCACAGTCAGAAATGACGGACCGCACAGATGGGTTGTTGAATCTGCGAAGATTGACCGTCTGATTGAATCCGTTGATTTCGAAAAAGAGGCGGATACCTATCAGTTTGCAATGACGCTTCAGAAGATGGGAGTCGATGCGGAGCTGTATCGGCAGGGGGCGCGCAATGGCGATCAGGTCATTGTCGGCACCTTCATTATGGATTATACGGAGTGATTGAATATGATTGCATTTATCCGCGGCAAGGTTGCGTCATATGGAAATGACTGGGTTGTGATTGAAAACAACGGCATCGGATGGCAGATGGCTTATCCGCATGTTGAAAATCTGCGCCTGAATACGGATGTTTCCGTATATACCTATATGCATGTCAGCGAAAATGATGTCGCTCTGTTCGGCTTTGAATCAGCCGAAGAGAAAGAGCTTTTCCTGCGGCTGATTTCAGTCAAGGGGCTCGGACCGAAAACCGCCATGAATATGCTGGCCCACAGCGGCTATACCAATGTCGTCAAGGCGATTGAGGACGGCAATGTGGCAGCCCTTAAGAAAATGCCCGGCATCGGTGCCAAGAGCGCTTCGCAGATTGTTCTTGATCTCAAGGGCAGACTGGTTGCGGCACCGGTAAAATCACAGAGTTCACAGCCTTCCTATCCGCAGGAAATCCAGGATGCACTGGAAGGATTGAAAAATCTCGGTTATAAACAGGGAGAACTCGGTCCGGCGGCAAATAAGATGAGTGAGACACCGGGACTGACGACGGAGCAGTATCTGCGCATCGGTCTTCAGTTTTTGATGAAGTAGGAGGAATGAATGGATCAGACTTCAAGATTATTGTCTGCGATGGCTGAAACAAGCGAGGAAGCGGTTGAAGCCACCATCCGTCCGCAGTCACTCAGCGAATATGTCGGTCAGGATTCACTCAAGGAGAATCTGAGAATCTATATCAAAGCGGCCCTGCAGAGAAATGAATCGCTCGATCATGTGCTTCTGTACGGTCCGCCGGGTCTTGGCAAAACGACGCTGGCATTTATTCTGGCAAATGAGATGCATTCCAAAATACGTGTGACCAGCGGCCCGAGCATCGGCAAGACGGGTGATCTGGCTTCCATTCTTTCGGTGCTTGAGCCCGGTGATGTGCTCTTCATTGATGAGATTCACCGTCTGCCCAAAATGGTCGAGGAGGTTCTCTATCCGGCCATGGAGGATTTTGAACTGGATATCATGATCGGTTCTGAAAACGGCGGAGGCAGAAGTGTCCGTCTGGATCTGCCGCCTTTCACGCTGGTGGGGGCGACAACCCGTGCGGGCGATCTTTCCGCACCGCTCAGAGACCGTTTCGGTATCATTTCAAAGCTTGAATACTATGATCATGATCAGCTGGCAAGCATTATCCGCCGCACAGCCGGCGTGCTGAATGTGCCGATTGACCCGGATGCGGTCGGCGAAATCGCCAAGCGCTCCCGCGGCACACCCCGTATTGCCAACCGTCTTCTGCGCCGTATCCGTGACTTTGCACAGGTGCTCAATGACGGCGTCATCTCCAAGGAAATCGCGGACAGTTCACTCAACCGTCTGCATGTGGATTCACTTGGTCTGGATGATGTGGATATCCGTTATCTGCGCGGAATCATTGAACGTTTCCGGGGCGGTCCGGTGGGACTGGAGGCGCTTGCCAACTCAATCAGTGAGGAAACAACAACCCTCGAGGATGTCTATGAGCCTTATCTGATTCAGATCGGCTTTGTCAACCGCACTTCCCGCGGCAGGGTGGTCACAGAAAAAGCCTATGAGCATCTGAAGATTCCTCATTCAGGAACGCTCTTCTAGGCTTTGGTGAAATATCTGTTCTGAACTGAATCTTTCAACAGAAGCGATGGTGTGTCAGATGCGCACCACGCTTTTGCTTTTTCATAGGTGAAGATCACCGGCTGCCTGTGATGAATCGCAGCACAGTCTTCATTGGCGGCTTCAGTCAGAATGACAAAATGTGTCTCGTTATTCTCCTTACGGCATAGGCCGGCCAGATAGAATACTTCATCATCGACGGTGAACGCATATCGTTGTCTGTCTTTGGACCATTCAAAATATGAGGTGGCAGGCAATGCGCATGGAACACTGTCTGCGAAAAAAGCGGAGGTAAAACATGTTTCGCTGCGGGCGTTGATGATCAGTTTCTTCTGCCATGAGGCGTATCCCCATTTCATCAGCCGGGTAACGGTCTGCTTGGACGAATGATCAAAGATTCCTGCAAAAGAGACGCAGCCGGGATAAACCTCAAACAATGAGATTTTCTCAAAGGTCTCTTTCGGCAGGCGCTTTCTGGCTGTGTCGATCAGCTGATCGAGCTGCTCACTGTCACCGTTGTTGAAAACATATCTTCCGCACATACAGTTATACTAACATGCGGATGCAATCACAGCGAAATCGATTATAATAATCACATGACACCGAAAGAAGAAAAATCACTGACATTCAGAAGAAAGGCAAGATATTTCCTTTGCGTGCTGACCATTTATGTGGCCGTATATTTTGTTCTTTATCTTCTGCTTTCCCTGATCCATGCGATTATTTATCTTTCTCCTTATCTGAGAATGACGATACTGCTGCTGTTCTTTGTGGCGGCCAGCGCAGTCACAAACCGTGTGATGCAGACCCCGTCAATGCGCTCATTTGTTGAAATTCAGCCGTTCAGGTAATTGAATTTCCAACTATGCATGGATGCATGCTCAAAATGCGGATTACGGCATAAAATCTGCATTTTTTTGGCTTTTGGGCATCTGAAAGGGCTTAAAAGTTTGGCTTTTCATAATTAATGAGCTATAATCCGAGTACGGGTGATCATCTGAATCATCTGTTTAACTGACGGTAAAATTTATGACATTGACACTTGGATACAAAAATAACACGGAAAAGAAGAAGCGTCTGCGCGGGGTCGCCGTACCGGTGATCGCGATGGGCAGCGTGCTTGCTTATTCCTCCATTCTTGGAAATCTTGTAAATTACTCGGCAAATCAGGATCTTACCGTACATGCCTATGAGCTCTCCCGCGCCGATGCGCAGGAAGCGGCTTATGCACTGCCTGCGGAACAAAAGACGGATGCGGTAACAATTCTTGACGGACGTTTCCCCAGTGCTTATATCAATGCGGACACAGATCTGCTTGCAAGCGGAAAAATTCTGTCCGCTTCCATCGGCACAGCTGCCAAGCGCTCCCGCGTTTACATGATGGAAACCGGCACTGAATACACACTTGTTCTGGAAGAAGACGGCACCACCGGATTCGTCAGAAACAATGCCCTGAGCAATGATCTGGCGGTGATCTTCGATGATGCCGATATGACAAAGTGGGTTGCGGAAGACGGATGCGTCATTCTGGATGCGCCTGCGGACAGCGCCGCAGTCGTTGCCCAGCCGCTTTACAATGAAGAAATCCATATCACAGGAACAAATGATCAGACTTACTGGCGGGTCAGCTATGGTGATATCACCGGTTACATGGATCATTCAAAATTCATGGATGAGATGTATGTTGAACCGGAACCTGAGCCCGTGCCAGAGGTTGTGGATGTACCGGCTTATGAAGCTGCGGCAGCTGTTTCAGCAGCGGCACCGGAAGCACAGCCGGCCGCAGAAGCACCTGCAGCTGCAGCCGATCCTGCGTGGGATGGAAGTGTGCTGACTGCCTGGGCTGGTGTCGTAAACGGACCCAGCGGTAAGGAAACATATTACAACCTCAACATGAACGGCGTCATCGCACTCATGCAGGCGGCTGGATATTATGCCGAATACTGGGTGAGAAGCGACGGAGTCAAGATGTACGGTGATTATGTCATGGCGGCATGCGGATTCGATGTCCGTCCGCGCGGCACCATTGTCGAGACAAGTCTTGGCACAGCAATCTGTGCCGATACCGGCACATTCTCCTATACCGATCCTTATCAGATCGATATTGCTGTTGACTGGTAATCGAAACCAAAAACCGGCGGAAACGTCGGTTTTTTCTTGCTTTAAGGCGCTTTTTGTGTTTTCCGTTTGCATAATCTGTGCTAATATTTTTTAGCAAACGCAATGACGGGAACGAGTAATGCCCGGGCACATAGCACAAGAGAGTCTGTGGATGGTGCAAACAGACATGGCCCTGTATGAAGTCCTCCCACCAGCGGTGTCCCTGAAATGACAGTAGGGGATGACGGCAGAAGCACGTTACGCTGATTGAGAAGCAAGCAAAGGTGGTACCACGTTTCTGACGTCCTGTGCATCAGGGCGTTTTTATTTATTCAGGAGGAGCATATGGAAAAGAATCTTGCTGCAAAATATGACCATAAGGCAGTCGAGGAAAACAAGTACGCCGGATGGATCGAAAAAGGCTATTTCACGGCCGGTGACAAGTCGAAAGACCCGTTCACGATCGTGATTCCGCCGCCCAATGTCACCGGTATTCTTCATATCGGACATGCCTGGGACAACACTCTCCAGGACATCATTTCCCGCTACAAGAGAATGCAGGGCTATGACATGCTTTATCTGCCCGGCATGGATCACGCCGGCATTGCCACCCAGGCGAAGGTTGATGCCAGACTCAAGAGCGAAGGCATTTCCCGCTATGACATCGGCAGAGAGAAATTCCTTGAAAGAGCATGGGAATGGAAAGAGGAATATGCCGCAACAATCCGCAAACAGTGGGCGAAGCTTGGCAACTCGCTTGATTATACAAGAGAGCGCTTCACCATGGATGAAGGTCTTAACCGTGCGGTCAGACAGGTCTTTGTCACCCTTTATGAAGAAGGTCTGATTTACCGCGGATGGAGAATCATCAACTGGGATCCGGAAGCCAGAACCGCATTGAGCAATATCGAGGTTTATTATCAGGATGACCCCGGCAAAATGTATTACTTCAATTACGAGGTTGTTGAAACCGGTGAAACATTCACAGTTGCCACAACCAGACCGGAAACCATGTTCGGCGATGTCTGTGTTGTCGTCAATCCTGATGATGAGCGTTTCAGACATCTGATCGGCAAACATGCTGTGAACCCGGCCAATCATGAGCCTCTGATCATCATCGGCGATGATTATGTCGATGTTGAATTCGGAACAGGTGCCATGAAGTGCACACCTGCACACGATCCCAACGACTTCGCGATTGCGGAAAGACATGGACTGGACAAGCCCATCTGCATGAATCCGGACGGAACCATGAACGCGCTCTGCGGTGAATATGACGGCATGGACCGTTATGAATGCCGTGACAGACTTGTTGAAAGAATCCAGGCGGAAGGCAATCTTGTGAAGATCGAGGATATCACCCACAATGTTGCGCACAGCGAAAGAACACACTGTGTCATTGAGCCGTATCTTTCCCAGCAGTGGTTCGTCAGGATGAAGCCGCTTGCGGATGATGTGCTTGCCAATCAGAAGGATCCCGATCAGAAGATCACATTCTATCCGGAGCGCTTTGAAAAGACATTCAGCCAGTGGCTCGAAAACATTGAGGACTGGTGCATTTCCAGACAGCTCTGGTGGGGTCACAGAATTCCCGCATGGTACAACCAGGATACAGGCGAGACATATGTCGGTATGGAAGATCCCAAGGACGGCGGCAACTGGGTCCAGGATGAAGACGTTCTTGATACATGGTTCTCAAGTGCGCTTTGGCCGTTCTCCACACTGGGCTGGCCGGATGAGACTGATGACATGGCAAGATATTATCCGACTGACACAATGGTCACAGGCTATGACATCATCTTCTTCTGGGTTGCACGTATGGCTTTCCAGGCACGTCACTTCACAAAAAACAGACCGTTCAAGGATGTACTCATTCATGGTCTGATCCGCGATGCGCAGGGCCGCAAGATGTCCAAATCACTGGGCAACGGCGTTGATCCGATGGATGTCATCGATGAGTATGGCGTTGATGCGCTGAGATTCTTCCTGACAACAAACAGCACACCGGGACAGGATATGCGCTATATTCCTGAAAAGGTTGAGGCCGCATGGAACTTCATCAACAAGATCTGGAACGCTTCCAGATTCGTCATCATGAATCTTGATGAAGGCATGACCATTGAGGACATTGATCTGACATCCCTGTCTGTTTCCGATGCATGGATTCTCAACCGTCTGAACCAGACGATTGCCCATGTGACTGAGAACATGGAGAAATATGAATTTGCTCTGGTAGGCAATGAGCTGTATTCCTTTGTCTGGGATGATTTCTGCAGCTGGTATGTCGAAATGAGCAAATCCGCTCTGAACAGCGATGATGCAAAAGCACGCAAAGCCGCGCAGTCGACACTGCTCACATGCCTTGATGCGATTCTGCGACTGCTGCAGCCGTTCATGCCGTTTGTCACAGAGGAAATCTATCTGACAATTCCGCACCGCAAGGAAAGCATCAACCTTGAAACATGGCCGACCGTCATTGAGAACATTGAATCTGCTGATCTTGAATCCATGGAGAGAGTTCTTTCCGCCATTCAGAAGATCCGCGAAGTCAAGAATGTCAATGACCTCAAGCCGTCCGCTCTGATTCACGTCATGCTCAGAGATCTTTCCGGCAGTATCATTCCGGTGGATGAAAAGCTTGCCGCGATCATTTCGAAGATGGCCAAGGCCGAATGGAGAGATGATCTCGAAGGTGATCTTGCGGTTGAAACAATCAGACTCGGCTCTCTGAATATTCCGAGTTCGGAACTCGCTGATCCGGCTGAGGAAATCAAAAAGCTGACTGCTGAAAAGGAAAGACTTGAAAAGGAGATCGCCCGTTCCAACGGCATCCTCTCCAATGAAGGCTTCCTGAAAAAGGCGCCCGCCCAGAAGGTGGAGACTGAACGCAGAAAGCTTGATGAATATCAGAAGCAGTATCAGACAGTCTGCGGCCGTCTTGCCCAGCTTGGCTGATCACAACAATGTTAAAGCCGGTTAACGCCGGCTTTTTCTCAATGTTTTTGCGGCTGATGCACATTGCAAATATCTGTTTTTACATGGTGAGTGCATGCTATAATGAAAACAGTTATACGTATTGTTCACATTGGAAACGGAGACAATTATGGCTGAAAAGAAAAAGAAGCATACACTGCTGAAAGCAGTCGGTGTCACAGCGGTCACAACCGCCGCTGCATATGCCGGATTTGGATATTATGTATTCCGCAATGTCTTTGATCTGCAGAATTCAACCCTGTATACAGGCAAGAGCGGAATCAAGCGTTTGGCCACCGGTTCATCGGAAAAGAATGAATGGTTTGCCCACAGCACAAGAAATGATGATTTCATTGACAGCTTTGACGGACTGAAGCTGCATGCATTGAGAATCACCAACAATCCAGATTCGCACAAGTGGATGGTGATCCTGCATGGCCTTGGCTCATATTGCGGCGGCATGCTTGATCAGATGTATGAGGCGGACGGACGCGGATTCAATATTCTCGCGCTTGATCTCAGAGGCTGCGGCATGAGTGAAGGCCAGTATACATCGCTTGGCTGGAGCGAGCATTACGATCTGATCAGCTGGATCAATTATCTGCTGACGATCGATCCGGAAGCGTCAATCGCGCTTTATGGTGTCAATGCAGGTGCTGCGGCAGTCATGAATGCAACCGGCGATTATCTGCCTGCGGCAGTCAAATGCGCGGTGGAAGACGGCGGTTTCAGCAACATCCGCGATATCGTGTCTTATGGAATCAGAAAGAACGCGAAGGTGGACGGCAAGATTTTCATGCCTTCTGTTGATCTGTATGTAAAGAACATTCTTCATTTCTCCATGAATGATGTCGATACAATCAGACAGCTCAGACAGTCATCAACACCGACGCTCTTCATGCACGGCTCAAACGATGATGTTGTTCCGGCAAGCATGGTCTTTGACTGCTATTATGCATGCGCGGCGGAAAAGGATCTGTTCACATCAGAGAATGCTGGCTTCAATGAAACATGTCTGGATCCGGATTATTACACGGCTCTGTTCACATTCATTGATCAGTACATTCAGTAAATACTGCGCGGTGGAATTCACCGTGCTTTTCTTTTTTTATGACCTGACAGTCAATGATAAAAGTTCTCTTTTGAATTATGCGCGCATATAAAATTGTCTTCTTCGGAAAAGTGCAAAATTTCGTCTTTCATGCATGTTTCAATTTGCTGTGATACCTTGTGAAACATTTTCAGTTGCTTTATAATTTCAATAGAAAATAACAGGAGGCTATATGGCTAAAAAGTATGTCTACAAGTTTACCGAAGGCAATGGCTCAATGCGCGAACTGTTAGGCGGCAAAGGTGCAAACCTCGCTGAAATGGCAAGCCTTGAACTCCCCGTGCCGATGGGATTCACGATTACAACCGAAGCTTGTAATCAGTATTATGCTGATGGTGAGAAGATCAACGATGAGATTATGTCTCAGGTCCAGAAGAATCTCACATGGCTTGAAAAATTCATGGGCAAGAAGCTTGGCGATCCGAAGAATCCGCTGCTCGTATCCGTAAGATCCGGTGCCCGTGCATCCATGCCCGGCATGATGGATACAATCCTGAACCTCGGTATCAATGACGAAGTTGCTGAAGCGATGGCAGAAGCATCCAATAATCCGAGATTTGTTTATGACTCCTACCGTCGTTTCGTCCAGATGTTCTCTGATGTCGTCATGGGACTCTCCAAGAAGAGATTCGAAGTCATCATTGATGAACTGAAGGAAGAAAAGGGTGTCAAGCTCGACGTCGAACTCGATGCGGATGACATGAAGACCCTGACTGCAAAGTTCAAGGAATTCTACAAGTCCGAAAAGGGTGAAGACTTCCCGCAGGATCCGAAAGTTCAGCTGGAAAGAGCAATTGAAGCTGTCTTCCGTTCCTGGAACAATGAACGTGCGATCTTCTACAGAAAGATGAATGATATTCCTTCCGACTGGGGAACAGCTGTCAACGTTCAGTCAATGGTATTCGGTAACATGGGCGATAACTGTGCAACTGGTGTCTGCTTCACAAGAAACCCGTCCACAGGTTCCAACGCTTACTTCTATGGTGAATACCTCGTCAACGCACAGGGCGAAGACGTCGTTGCCGGTGTCCGTACTCCTCAGCAGATCTCCAAGAAGGGATCCCAGGAATGGGCAAAGGGAATGGGCATCTCCGAGAAGGAAAGAAAAGAAAAGTATGCTTCCCTCGAAGAGGCTATGCCGGAAACATTCAAGGCTCTCGATGATGTCAGAATCAAGCTCGAGGAGCACTACCATGACATGCAGGATATGGAATTCACAATCCAGGACGGCAGACTGTTCATGCTTCAGACACGTAACGGCAAGAGAACAGCAGCGGCTGCTCTGAAAGTTGCGGTTGACATGGTCAAGGAAGGTCTCGTCACTGTTGATCAGGCTCTGATGATGGTTGAACCGAAACAGCTCGATGACCTGCTCCATCCGATGTTCGACGCTGCTGACCTGAAGGCTCACGCAGACGACATCATTGCAAAGGGTCTGGCTGCTTCACCTGGTGCAGGTTCCGGACAGATCGTCTTCACTGCTACAGATGCAAAAGAATGGACAGAAGCTGGCAAGAAGGTTGTTCTGGTCCGTCTTGAAACATCTCCTGAAGATATCGAAGGTATGCATGTCTCCGAAGCAATCGTTACAGTCCGCGGCGGTATGACATCACACGCTGCAGTCGTTGCCCGCGGTATGGGCGCATGCTGTGTATCCGGATGCGGTGACATCTCTGTTGATGAAGCAAAGAAGCAGTTCACTGTAAACGGCGAAACATTCAAGGAAGGCGATGTCATCTCTGTTGACGGTACAACCGGTATGGTTTACAGAGGCGCCATCAAGAGCGTTCCTGCTACAATCAGCGGAAACTTCAAGACATTCATGGACTGGGCAGACGCTCGCCGTTCCCTCTCCATCCGTACAAATGCTGATACACCGGAAGATGCTGCAAAGGCTGTTGAATTCGGTGCTGAAGGTGTCGGTCTTGTCCGTACAGAACATATGTTCTTCAACACTCCGGAACGTATCAAGGCAATCCGTATGCTCTGCGTATCCAGAAATGATGAACAGCGTGCAAAGGCACTTGCACTGCTCGAACCGTATCAGACAGAAGACTTCTACGGTATCTTCGAAGCAATGAAGGGCCGCAGCGTCACAATCCGTCTGCTCGATCCGCCTCTGCATGAATTCCTGCCGAACACAAAGACAGCGGAAGGCAAAGCTGCTGCCAAGGAAATCGCCAAGGAACTCGGCATCACAATGAAGGACATCGAAACAGCTGCTTCCGAACTCCATGAGTTCAACCCGATGATGGGTCACAGAGGATGCCGTCTCGACGTCACATATCCTGAAATCGGTGCTATGCAGACACGTGCAATCATCAATGCCGCAATCGAAATCAACAAGAAGCACAGAACATGGAAGCTCGTTCCGGAAATCATGATCCCGCTCGTCGGTGAGCCGAAAGAGCTTGAATATGTTGCAAACATTGTCAGAACAGAAGCTGACAAGGTCATCGCTGAAAAGAAGGCAAATCTGGAATACAAGGTCGGTACAATGATCGAAATTCCGAGAGCTGCTCTGCGTTCCGGCGAAATCGCCAAGACTGCTGAATTCTACTCCTTCGGAACCAATGACCTCACACAGATGACATTCGGTTTCTCCAGAGACGATGCCGGCAAGTTCCTCGGTGACTACTATGACAAGCACATCTATGAGAACGATCCGTTCGCTCATGTTGACACAGAAGGTGTCGGCAGACTGATCAAGATCGCGGTTGAAGAAGGAAGAGCTACACGTCCTGACATCCATCTCGGTGTCTGCGGCGAACACGGCGGCGATCCTGCTTCCATCGAATTCTTCAACAGTGTAGGTCTGAACTATGTATCCTGCTCACCGTACCGTGTACCGATCGCACGTCTGGCTGCTGCTCAGGCTGCTATCAAGCAGAATACACCTGCCCGCGCTGCTGCAAGCAAGGCTGCTCCCAAGAAGGCTGTCAAAAAGACTGCCAAGAAAGCAGCTAAGAAATAATCAGAACTGATTCTTTCTTAAAGTATCCGGTTGATAAAACCTGATGCATAGCAAGCCTGAATCCTGCTAAGAAGGATCCGGAAGATTGCTAAGAGATCTTCTTCGAAAGGCTGCAATTGATTCAAACAAAAAGAGGTCATCTTTCATTCGGATGGCTTCTTTTTTGTGTCTGACATAGCATTCTTTTGTCTATTTCAGCCGCTATGATCTTGAAACGGAAAGGGGATGAGGTGGATAATACTCTTAACAGTATTCCGGAGGAAATATGGAAAAATACATCATGGCGATTGATCAGGGAACAACCAGTTCCCGCGCTATCCTTTTTGATCATGATTCCAGAATTGTTTCGACAGCACAGCAGGAATTCACACAATACTTCCCGCAGCCAGGCTGGGTGGAACACAATGCGAATGAAATCTGGCTTTCAGTTCTCGCGGTTATGGCGACCTGCATTCAGAAAGCGCAGATTGATCCTTCCCAGGTGGCCGGTATCGGCATTACCAACCAGCGTGAGACAACGGTTGTCTGGAACAAGGAAACGGGTCTGCCTGTTTATAATGCGATTGTATGGCAGTCCAGACAGACGGTCGATATCTGCGATGCGCTCAAGGAGGACGGACTTGAAAATCTCTTCCAGTCCAAGACAGGTTTAAGAATCGACCCTTATTTCTCAGCGACGAAAATCCGCTGGATTCTTGATCATGTGGATGGAGCGCAGAAACTTGCCGAAGAAGGCAAACTGCTCGCCGGAACCATTGACACATGGCTGATCTGGTGCCTTTCGGGCATGAAGGCACATGTGACCGACTATACCAATGCGTCAAGAACCCTGCTTTACAATATCTTTGAAAAGAAATGGGATGAGGAGCTCTGCGGAATTCTGAATATTCCCATAAGCATGCTGCCGGAAGTCAAAGACAGCTCATGCGTCTATGCCAACACAGCAGCATATCATTTCTTCGGTCACGAAGTGCCGATTGCCGGTGTTGCCGGCGATCAGCAGGCTGCGCTCTTCGGTCAGGGATGCTTTGAAAAGGGCATGGCCAAGAATACCTATGGCACCGGCTGCTTCCTGCTGATGAATACAGGTGAAGAAGCGATCCGCTCCTCAAACGGTCTGGTCACCACCATTGCCAGCGGCATCGGCGGAAAGATCACCTATGCGCTCGAAGGCTCCGTCTTTGTGGCGGGAAGTGCGATCCAGTGGCTGCGTGATGAGATGAAATTCTTCCCCAAGGCAGCCATGAGTGAGGATTATGCGGCCCGTTCCAATCCCAGCAGCGGCGTTTATGTCGTACCTGCCTTCACAGGTCTTGGCGCGCCTTATTGGGATGACCGCTGCCGCGGTGCGATCTTAGGCATTACCCGCGGCACAACCCAGGCTGACATCACCCGTGCAACTCTGGAATCTCTTGCATATCAGACAAGGGATGTCCTGGATGCGATGGAACAGGACAGCGGCATTGAGATCTCAACCCTTAAGGTTGACGGCGGTGCCTGCGCAAACAATCTTCTGATGCAGTTCCAGAGCGATCTGCTGCAATGTGATATCACCCGGCCGACAGTGGTTGAAACGACCGCACTCGGTGCGGCGTATCTGGCCGGTCTTGCCGTAGGCTACTGGAAAGACACAGCGGAAATCCAGCATGCGCTGAGTGTTGACAGAACATTCCGTCCGCAGATGTCACGTGCGGAAGCCAATCAGCTTTATTCCAGATGGACGAAAGCAGTTGAGGCCGTAAGGATGTTCCCGGCAGAGGAATAAGCTGAAAATACGCATAAATCCGACATTTTTGCCTTGATATCAAATTGAAAATCAAATATACTAACTGCGTAATCAAGGAGTGCGAGAGCACTCCTTGTCTTATGTTATATCTGGAGGCATATGGAAAGATTGGAAAAACTGAAAGAATTATTCCAACCGGTTTTTGATGAACTGGGAGTCAGGCTTTATGAATTGAAATGGATCAATGACCGTGAACATACGCTTCAGGTTGCGATCATGAAAGCGGACGGATCAATGGATCTGGACACATGCGCGGATGTCAGTGAGCGACTCAGTGAGATCCTGGATGAAGCGGATCCGATCAGTGAGGAATACACACTTGAAGTGTGCAGTCCCGGAGCGGAGCGTGAAATCAGAGATCTGAATGAACTGGACAATATGGCCGGTTCATACATTCATGTGAAGCTTGCCAAACCATTCAAGAAGCTGAATGAAATCACCGGTGAGCTTGTATCCAGTGAAAACGGAATCGTGACGATCAGCTACCGTGATAAGGCGGCGACAAGAAAAGCGGAAATCAGCAAAGAAGACATAACATTTGCCAGAATGGCAGTCAGGATATAGGGAGAATATCATGGAACTCAAATACAAGGATATGATCAAGGCGCTCAATGCAGTGGAAGAGGAACGCAATATTCCCGCCGATGTGATCATTGAAGCTCTGAAGGAAGCGATGGCAAAAGCATACAAGAAAGATGCCGAGCTGACTGACATCGATGTCGTGGCGGAAATCAATTCCAAGACAGAGACGATCGATCTTTATCAGAACTATGTTGTTGTTGAAAATGTCGAGGACGATGAACTTGAAATCTCACTGGAAGATGCACGTGACATCAAAGCGGATGCGGTTCTCGGTGACAAGATCAGCCGTAAAATCGAAATCACCGGCATGTCAAGAGCGGCTGCCACACTGGCGAAGAATGTCATGAGACAGAAGATCCGTGAGGCTGAAAAGGTTGCTGTATATGATGAATATATCGGCCAGCTTCATGATATGGTTCTCGGTATTGTTGAATCCGTCAAAGACAAGTTCACACTTGTCAATCTCGGCAGAACTGTGGCAATGATGCCTCACAGCGCCGGCATTCCGGGCGAAAGGCTCACCGAAGGCCAGAAGCTCAGAGTTGTCATTACAGAGGTTTCAAGAGAGACAAAGGGTTCACAGGTGCTTGTTTCCAGAGCGGATCCGATGCTGGTCAAGCGTCTGTTTGAAAATGAGGTTCCTGAAATCTTCCAGGGAATCGTTGAAATCAAAGCGATCGCTCGTGAAGCAGGTGAGCGTACAAAGATGGCGGTCATGAGCCACAATCCGGATATCGATCCGATCGGCGCATGCATCGGTCCCAGAGGCTCACGTGTCCAGGTCATCATTGATGAGCTGCATGGCGAAAAGATTGACATCTTCCAGTGGAATGATGATCTGAGCGAACTGGTCAAGAACGCACTGGCTCCGGCTGAGGTTGAAGCTGTTCTTCCGGCAGATGATGACAGAAGTCTTCTTGTCATTGTCAACGAGGATCAGCTGTCTCTTGCGATCGGCAAACGCGGAAAGAATGCCCGTCTTGCCGTCAAGCTGACAAACCACAAGATCGATATCAAGACCCGTGCTGAACTCGAAGAGATGGGCAAGGATTATGATGAGCTTGTGATTGCGGCCGAGGCTCGCAAGGAAGAAATGCGCAAAGAGGCTGCCCGCCGTGAAATCGAACGCATGGAAGCGGAAGCACGTGAAGCGGAAGCCAGAAGACAGGCTGCTCTTGAAAAGCTCCAGAGCAAGACCGGTGCCGTCGTTGACGATGAGGATGAACTGATCCCTGAGGAAATGCAGGAAGTCGTCCGTGACCGTGTGATTGATGAGTATGAGATGAAGCCTCAGAACACCGAGGAAGAGGACAAGCCTGAAGAGACAGCTGCTGAACCTGCTGAAACGGTTGAAGAGACTGTCGAAGAAACCGTCGAAGAGCCTGTCGCGGAAAATGAACCTGAAGAGGAAGAAGCTGAAATCGAAGAGGCTGAGACTGAGGAAGAGGAAGAGACAGCAGCGCCTGCTGAAAAGACTGTTTCCAAGAAGCATGCCGATGTTGAGGATATGGCTGCGAAGAATACATATGTATCTGTATTTGAGAAGCTCGCCTCCACATCCAAGCCGAAACAGAATGATTCCAAGAACCGCAGAAAGAAAGCCAAGAAGAATGACGACGAGGACTACAAGATCAATAACAAGGAACTTGAGGAACGTCTGAGAAAGTCAATGAACACAATCGATACACGTCCGATTTACACGGATGAGGAACTTGACGAAATCGAGGCACAGCTCATTGTCGAAGAAGAGAGCGAGTACGATATCGATTATGATGAGTATGAAGAATACTACGATGAGGATGATAACTGATTCATGCCTAAAAAGATACCGATGAGAAAATGCGTCGCAACCAATGAGAGGTTCCCGAAAAAGGAACTTCTCAGAATTGTCCGCACACCGGAAGGCCAGCTCGCAATTGACCGCACCGGCAGAACAAACGGACATGGCGCATATCTGAAAAAGGATCCTGAAGCAGTCAGAATTGCAAAGAAGAAAGGATCTCTTGAATCTGCTCTTGAGATGAAAATCCCTGAGGAATTCTGGCAGGAAATTGAAGAGGAAGCAGCCAGACAGTCATAAAACTGAATGTATTTCACAGCTGCTCCTCACAGCGCTATTAGAAGGAGGTAATGTATGGCAAAAAAACCAAGTCCGGCAGGAAAAGGCGGAAATCGTAACAACAAGCGGAGAAATGACAGCCGCGGAAATCGCGGATTCAATCCGAACCAGAACCGCCGTCCGGCTGCCGATATTCATGCGATTGAATATACTGACGGGATTACGGTCAGTGAACTGGCGGATAAGATCGGCAGACAGTCCAGCGAAATCATCAAGACACTGTTTATGGAAGGCCAGATGGTCACCATCAATTCAGCTCTGGATGACGAGACTGTGCAGCTGATCTGCATCGGTTATGACATTGATGCCACCAAAGTCAAAGAACGCGAGGAGGACAGTCTTGAGATTGATGAAACCGTCGATCCCGAAAAGCTCGTTGAGCGTCCTCCGGTTGTAACAATCATGGGTCATGTTGACCATGGTAAAACCACACTGCTTGACACCATCAGAAGAACCCAGGTTGCGGCCGGTGAAGCCGGCGGTATCACCCAGGCAATCGGTGCTTATCAGGTTGTCGTGGGCGACAGAAAAGTGACCTTCCTTGACACCCCGGGTCATGAGGCTTTCACAGCCATGAGAGCACGCGGTGCAAGTGTCACCGATATTGCGGTCATCGTTGTCGCTGCTGATGACGGTGTCATGCCGCAGACAAGAGAAGCGGTTGACCATGCCAAGGCGGCACAGGTCCCGATCATTGTCGCTGTCAACAAGATGGACAGACCGGATGCCAATCCCGACCGTGTCAAGAATGAAATGAGCGAGCTCGGAATCATGCCGGAAGAATGGGGCGGAGATACCATCTTTGTTCCGACTTCCGCGAAAAAGGGCGAAGGTATTGAGGATCTGCTTGAAACAATCCTGACTGTCGCTGATGTCAAGGAGCTCAAAGCTGACCCGACAAGACTTGCCACCGGTACAGTCATCGAGGCCAAGCTTGACAAGGGCAGAGGTCCTGTCGCCACACTGCTCGTACAGAACGGTACGCTGCGTCAGGGCGATCCGGTTGTCGTCGGTACCTCTTTCGGTAAAGTCAGAAAGATGATCGATGAAAACTCCCATGAACTCAAGGAAGCCGGACCTTCCACACCGGTTGAGATCATCGGTCTCAACGATGTCCCGGCTGCCGGTGATCTGTTCCGTAACTTTGACAACGAAAAGGATGCCAGAGCGATTGCGGACAGACGCAAGAGAAGAAAGATTGAGGCAGACCGCCGCAAGACAAGCGCGATGAGCCTGGAAGATCTCTCACAGCATATTGAAGCCGGTGATATCAAGGAAATTCCGATCATCATCAAAGCCGACGTGCAGGGTTCCGCTGAAGCGGTCAAATCCTCCATGGAAAAACTCGATGTTTCCGGTGTCAGTGTGAATGTCATTCACGCCACAGCCGGTGCCATCACCGAATCTGATATCATGCTTGCGAGTGCATCCAAGGCGATGATTATCGGTTTCAATGTCCGTCCGGATGCCAACATCCGTAAGAAGGCGGAGGAAGCCGGTGTTGAAATCCGTCTGCACAACATCATCTACAAGGCGACCGAAGAAATGGAACTCGCCATGAAGGGTATGCTTGAGCCTGTTTACGAAGAAGTTGTCATCGGTCAGGCTGAAGTCCGTGAAACTTATAAAGCTTCCAGAATCGGAACAATCGGCGGCTGCATGGTCACCGACGGCAAGCTCACAAATACCTGCGGTATCCGTCTGATCCGCGACAGCATTGTTGTCTATACCGGTAAGCTCGGATCACTGAAGCGTTTCAAGGATGATGCGAAGGAAGTGCTCAGCGGCTATGAGTGCGGTATTACAATCGAGAACTACAATGATATCAAGATCGGCGATATCATTGAGGCATATGTTGAGCAGCAGGTGCCGGTGGAGTAATACCCATGAGCAGCGTCAAACAGAAAAGACTGGAAGGAATCATCCGCAAGAATATTTCGGATATCATCCAGTTTGAAGTCAAGGATGCGGATGTCGGTTTTGTCACCATTACCGACGTCGAGGTATCCAATGATCACAGTTATGCAAAGGTGTACTGCACATTCCTCGGCAAGAATGCCAGAGCGCAGGCCGGTCTGAGAGCACTGAACCGTGCCAAAGGCTTTATCCGCTCAGCGCTCTCCCAGCGTCTTTCCATCCGTCGTACACCGGAACTGATCTTCGTGATTGATGAGACGGAGGAACATGGCCGTCATATTGATGAGATCATCAGGCAGATCCATAAGGATGATGAACCTGAAACTGAAGTGATTCAGGATTCAGAAACCGAAGAATAATGAAAACATATCCCGCGCGGATATGTTTTTTTTATTTTACGGCGCGGATTGGCAAAACCGGCGGTGAATAAAAATGGTACAGGAGGCAAAAATACGGATGAGAAAAATCACAGTCGAAGCCGATCAGCTTGTCGCATGTGCCGGTCGGATGGAAGAAGAGAATCAGAATTACATGCGCAATACAGAAGAGCTGTTCAATGCCGTGGATGCCATGGGCGCAGCCTGGCATGGCAAGGAGAACACCGCCTTCACCAACAAAATCAGCGGATATCATTCCGACTGCAGACAGCTTTCGCTTCTGTGCACGCAGTACATCGAATTTCTGCGCAATTCCGCCCGTGCTTATTGTGAAACCCAGGATGAACTGGCCAGCCAGGCATCCCATCTTGCCTAGAAAGGAGAAATCATGAGCAGCATTCAAATTTCACTTGCCGAAGTCGCCGATACCGCTGCAAAGCTGAGAATGCTCGGTTCATCCATGTATGATGAACTCTGCAGCATGAAAAAGGAAATGGATTCGCTTTCTTCAACCTGGATATCGGAAGGATCAGAAGAGATCCGTTCCCGGTTTGCCATGTTTGCCAACCGTTTTGAAAAACACAAGGCTGATATTGATGCATATGCGAAGTATCTTGAACTGACAGTATCCAGTTACGATACACTTGAGTCCACAATCACATCAAATGCCGCGGGCATGCAGTCCTAAAAAACTGTTGTCGTTTGTTCTGGCGATGATACTGACTGTCAATGTGACAGGCTGCCACAACAAGGAAACAAACAGTCTCAGCAAGGGTGAATGGATCAGCCGCATCATCTCCAGGGCCGGCATTGAAGGGTACAGTGAGCATAAACCCTACTTTATGAACATCAGCGCGCAGTCTGAATATTTCGGTGATATTCAGGCTGCCGTTGAATGGCATATTCTCGATCCTTCGTATCCATTTGAACCAGATGAAATGCTGAATAATGAATGGACAGCGTTCACACTTGTGAATCTTGCCCGTGATCTGCCGGAAGGCAGCACCACATCAATCCGCGATATTTCAAAGACGTCCTTTACCGCCCAGGTGGCCAGTGCCGTTGCCAGCGGCTTAATGAAAACCGATGAGCGTAGCATGTTTCATCCCAAAGATACAATCGATGAAGATACGGCAATGAAATGCCTGGATCAGGTGATCGAGCATATCAACAACCGTCATTTTGATGAGAACAAATTCTCGATCGAATGGGAGGAAGGGGTTACAGTCTATCAAAGCGATCTGCTTGAAATTGATCAGCAGAGCGGAAACGCAACCCTGTCTGAAGACTGTGAAGCACAGGCCGGTGATATACTCGTCACAAGATCAGGTTCTGATTATCAGGCTTACAAAGTTGTCTCAAGAGAAGATAATCAGGCAAAACTGGAACCATGTGATCTGAGTGAGGCGGCTGAGTCGGTTGATATCCAGGGCAGCATCAAAATCAATTTCAATGAATGTGAGATCTATGACGGCAACGGCAATCTGATTCAGGCAAGGCCTTCAGGAAATCATCAGAACGATCATATCCATCTGATGGCGGATCTGAAAAACACATACGAATATGACATCAACGGATTTGATGTCAAAGTCAAAACGTCGGATGGTTCATTCTCACTCGAAGCAGCCACGAAAATGGACAGCGGCAGTCTTTACGCATCCCTTGCACTGACGGATTTCAAAGCCGATTACAGTTTCAGATCATTCTTCCATGATATCAAATCGACCTACTACAAAATGAGTTTCAACACCTCTGAATCACTTGGTGCCAAAACCGATATCAAAGAGGAGCTTTACGGCGATTTTTCACGCATTGATAAAAATGATTTTCTTTCCTCACTGAAATCATTCATGCAGAAGAAGGATGACGCTGTGCAGACGGAGCTGAAGCTGGCTGATATCAGGGTGCCGCTGGGAGAGCTGCCTTTCTGTGATCTTCTGGTCGAGGTCAATCTGCAGATCAAAACAAACGGAAAAGCGGAAATCGTGCTGGCGCAGAAGTTCAATCTCGGATATGAATTTGTCGACGGCAATCTGAGAGTCATCAAGGATAACGAAAACAGTCAGGACATCACCCTCAAGGCGGATACATCCCTGTGTGCGATTGTCAAATCAGCATTGAGGACCTTTGGCTTCTCTCTGATGGATGCCAGTGTCAAAGCAGGTGTGCAGGCATCACTCAAGGCAAAAGTACATATGTTTGATGACAGCGGACAGATGCACTCCTACGAAACAGATGCCGCAGCAGATCTTGCCGACCGGATGGCTTCCGAAGTTGATGATGTTGTTGTTTGTGCGGATGCAAAGGGAAACTGGATCCTTGATCTGAGCTTTTTCTCAGAAGACTGCGCTGCCGGAAAAGTGCTCGGAGAAACCGAATGCAGCATTCTCAATGACAAGAATGCGCCGCTTTTCAAAGGCAGTTCGCAGCATTTTGAAAACTGGCATGCCGTGGATCAGTGCACACGCAAATCCAGGCCGAAGAGTGAGGAACGCGATGTGATGGAAACAAAGGGAAAGATTTCACTGGAACAGTATTCCCTCGCAGTCCATGCAGGCCAGAGCAGATCACTGGCTGTGACAGGACTTCCGCAGGGCTACTCAATGAGCGATCTGAGAGCAGTATCATCCGATCCGTCTGTGGCTGAAGTGAACGGACTGGTTGTGACCGGTATTTCCGCCGGCAGTGCGGTCATCACAATCACCACACAGGATGGCTCATTCAGCACCGCAATCAACATTCTTGTTCCACAGGGCAGCGGCGCATGATTCTCTATGCTGTATGGAATGGCAGGATTACGCAGATTTATCCGGAAAAGGAGCGGACGGATTTCTGCATTCTTGACGAAAATGCCTATCTGATTCAGCAAAAGGGCAGCTGGTCCGTCCGGCTGCCCTATACACTGAAACGCTTCCGCAAACCGGGCGATGATGCCCATACCATGCATGTGGCAAGCCGCACCGGCAGCCGCCATGCGGATCTTTACTTCATACCATGCGATGAAGACTGGAAACGGTTTGACAGACTTGATCCGCAAAAACAGATCATCACCCTTGGCGATTCAGATGCAGATCTTTGTTACAGATCTGCATATATGGAAGGTTCCCGCTTTGTGATCGATCTGAATGAACATCATATCTTGGCAAATGGGGATCTTCCGGTTGTGCTGAATCAGCGGATCATCGGAAGTGACGGATATTACAAAGACGGCGACGAGTTTTCCTGCTATGGAATCCGGATCATTCTTCATTCACGCATGATTATGGTGAACCGGATGCCGGGACTGAGCCATCAGATGAAAGCATTTGTTCCGGATCAAAGCAGTGATATAAAACCGCCTTTGCGCCGGATTATGCAATATCAGCGGATTCCGTTTGCAATGCCCGAAAACACTGTGTCAATCCGGCTGGAATCGCCTGCACCGATCAGTGACAACCATGGCAGAAGTCTGCTGTTTTCCATCGGTCCGGGAATCATGATGTCGGGTGCGTCATTGTGCAGCGGTCTGCTAAGTATGTATCTCGGCTATCAGAACGGACGTGAGATCGCGGAAATGATTCCGATGGTGATGCTGCCGGCAATCATGATGCTTTCAACGCTGTTATGGACACCTTTGCAGACATGGAGCGACAGAAGAAGGCTGAAGAAGGAAAAGGCGGAAAGAAGAAAAGAATATGACCGCTATCTCTGCCTTGTAATGGACAGAATCGATGAGATGCGCGAGCACTATGAACAGACGATCCAGTCACTCTTCCCGGACAGTGTCAGCGCTGTGCAGCGGTATACAAAACAGAAAACATTGATGATGCTTGACGCGGAGCATCTTGCAGTCAGACTTGGTACTTCAAAGGATATCCTGTCAACTGAGCTGAGCAATATCTCAGATCAATATGACAGTGATGAAGAGATCGAAATCATGAAGGAAAAATTCCTCAGGGAAGCCAGAAGATCTGTCCGTGTTCCGTTTCTCATATCGCTGAATGATTATCACAGAATTGTCATAGACCGCTCTGTTTTATTTGTGGCTGCTGATCTGATGATGCAGATTGCCATGCGTTATTCTCCCGATCAGGTCGGCATTGCCATTATCTGTGACAGACAGATGGCAGAGAATAATCGGTGGATGCTTGATCTGCCGCATCTTTTCAATCAATATGACATCCGTCTGCTTGCGGATGAGGAACATGAGATCAGAGAAGTCGTGGCTCTTTGCCGTGATGATTCACGCAGAATTGTCATGTTCAATCTGATTGGCGCACATCTTGACGGCGATGCCTTTGATGCGGAAATCTGTTTTGCGTCAGAGAGCACGCAGACCTGTGCTGATCTGAAGATCATTCCCGGAAAGAAGGAATGGAAGTTTGATGATTTTCTGAAATCAGACGGATATACCGTGAAGCCTGATCCCTTTGATCCGGATATCATCCGGTTTGCTTCACAGCTGCCTTCAAGAAACGGCTCTCATCAGACATCAGGCGCATTTTCATTTCTGGAAATGCATGGATGCCTTGATGAAAAGCAGCTGCAGATCAAAGAGCGCTGGAATGCAAATGATATCAATTCTTCGGTCGCATCCTTAATTGGGTGTGATAATAACGGCAAAGATATCATCCTTGATCTTTATGAAAAAAGAGACGGACCGCATGGTCTGATTGCCGGCACAACCGGCAGCGGCAAAAGCGAGCTGATTCTGACCATGATACTGTCACTGGCCATGAACTATTCTCCCAATGATCTGCAGTTCATTCTGATTGATTTCAAAGGAGGAAGCTCACTCAATTCACTGACCAATGAAAACAATCCGCTTCCGCATGTGACCGGCACGCTTTCCAATCTGGATGAGGAAGATATTCAGAGAGTTCTTGTGCAGTTTTCCATCGAATGCAGAAAACGTGAAGCATTGCTAAAAAAGATGAGCATGGAAACAGGAATGCCTGTCATGAATGTTTCTGATTACAGAAGGCTGTATCCCTCAAATCCGTCGATGGAATACATTCCGGAGCTTGTGATCATTGTCGATGAGTTTGCCGAGCTGAAAAAAGAACAGCCGGAATTTCTCAGTGAACTGATCAGCGTTGCCAGAATCGGCCGTTCGCTTGGAATTCATCTGATTCTTTCGACCCAGAAGCCTAGCGGTGTTGTAACGGATCAGATCTGGTCAAATGCTAAATTCAAAATATGTCTCAAAGTATCCGAAAAGCAGGATTCAGTCGAAATGATCCACCGGCCTGAAGCCGCTGCAATCAAAGATCCCGGATGCTTTTATCTGATGGCGGATGAGAGACTTGTGTACGGACGCAGCGGATACGTTCAGTCACGGACCCGTCTGACACAATCATGCACCGCACTTTATGACACATCTCATCGGCTGATCGCTTCCAGTACCCAATTGCTCGAAAAGGCGGAACCTGAAATCAACCGGATCATCGCCGAGATCCGAAAGGCATACAGTCATATGAATCCGGTCAGGCCGCTTTGGAATGCGCCGGTCAGTCAGATAAGCCGTGAACAGATCACGGATCCATGGGCGTATGGCATCGTTGATGATTATCGCCATAACCGCAGCATTGCGCTGCAGCTCATCCCTCACAATGTCCATGCCTGTGTCACCGTTGACCAGTCGGAGCGCAGGAATCTGACCAGAGTTCTTATGATGAGGATACTGGAATGCTGCGAAAAGAATGATGACATTGTGCTGATTGATGATCTGCATGCGCTTGATCAGACAGACTGGAAAAAGAGTGAGCGGATCATGGATGTCTTCGCATCTGGCGATGAGGAAAGATGCATCAGTCTTTATCAGCTCATCAATGAGCGGAAGAAAGCTCAGTCAGAATTGTTTGTGATCATCAATGATCTGAATGCGCATTATGAATCGCTTGAATCAAACCGCGAACAATTGATGAAATGCGCACGTTCCTGTGAAAACCTGAAACTGACGATCATCCTGATGAGCAGCAGCGCAGCTTTATTCAGCTATCGTGATATGGGCTTTCTGAAATACCGGTCTGTCATGAAAGGCGCTGCTTTACAGGACATTCAGTCATTTCTTGAAACCGGCTCAAAAGTCACTGTTTCGAAAAAACATCATGGCGTCATGATGAATGGAGGACTGCTTGATTTCTGCGTACTTGATTGTCCTGAGCCAATGCTGAACCAGGCAGTCGAAGCAGCCGCATCAGATGAAGAAGATCGTATCCGCACATATCTGCCGCATATGCCTGAAGTGATCGATTCCTCATTGTGTCAGCTGCCGGGAATTGCGTTAGGCATCAGAAAAAAGAATTACCAATGGGCTGTCTTGAATGAAACGTTCAGGCTTTGCATTGTCAGCGCAGATCCGGAAGATGCACAGGGATTTGAGAATGTTCTTGAAAAGCGCGGCTATCGCATATCGCATGATCGCAGTGAGAATGCGCGGATCAGCAGCATATCGATTGATCAGGCCAATGACTTTGATTCCTTCAGCAACAGAAACACATATTATCTGTTTTTCGGGGATTCCTTCCGTATGCAATACCGTGTTCATTCCCGGATCAGCTGGAAGGAAAAAGAGGCGGTTCTCTATTTCAAAAACAGAACGGAGGTGATCAGGCCTGCTGAAAAATAAAAACCTGATCCGTGTCAGGGTGCGGTTTGCCGCGGCAAGGCGTGAGTACGAATGCGGCTTCAGTGCACAGAGCACAATCAGAGATAATCTGAAGATACTGAAAAATATGATCGGAAAAGAGCTGGAAGAGAATTATCTCAGCGATGGCGAAGAGATTGTATATGATGAAACATCATCATATATCTATGACCAGAATGTTTCGATCAGTTCCGTTGGGATCAAAGACGGAACCGTACTGATCATCTATTGAAAATGAACCGGCATGCCGGTTCTTTATTTTGTGAATCTGCTTCGGAATGTGCAGCGGCGGCAAAGATCTTCGATGATTCTGTGATTCTTAAAACCTTCCGTCATACGGATGTAACGCTCTGATTCAAGAATCTCGCAAAGCGGCTGTGTGAAGATGTTACCCAAGGGAATCATGCCTTCCGCATCCAGGCAGCAAGGCACCAGGGTGCCATCGCTTAATACGGCAATCTGTTCCAGTCCTCCCAGACATGTGCCGTGTTCACCGCTGTCCATGCGGTTTTCATCAGGCCATTCAAACGGATTGGAATAATCCACATAGACACCGGGCAGAATCTTCTGGTTTCTGAGTCTGCCGCTGTCAGTAAATGTATAGCGCTGCTGAAGCATTGAGAGACATTGCTTTGTTCTGAGAAGATCCATCTGATCATCGCGCCAGAAACGCAGTTCACAATATGGATGGCCGGCGGATGAAGCTGCTTCGATGAAATCCAGAACCGGATTCATGAAATCTTCGATATCAATGTTCTGATATTCGACAGACTGCAGCGAAAAGGAGATCTTCCTGAGGGCCGGATGGTTCAGCATGTCCATATGCGTATTCAGAAATACAGCATTGGTGACCAGCTGCACATGGCATTCATATTGCCGGGCAAGATCCATGATGGCATTGATCTGCGGATGCAGCAAAGGCTCGCCCTGCACATGCAGATAAATATATTTTGTCAGCTTTGAAACCTCGCCGATGACATGCTCAAATTCCTGTACACTCATAAAGCGGGCGGAACGTGAATTCTTCCGGCAGAACGAACAGGACAGATTGCAGACATTGGTGATTTCGATATATACACGTTTAATCATAAGAAGATTTGCGTTGATTCAGCGGCCGGACTGCCATCCGATCAGATCCATCACCACTCTGGATGCGATCAGCAGACCTGCCGCGGGCGGAACAAAGGGGGAGGAGCCCGGGATGGAACGGCGCACAGGTTCATCGGGATCACGGTCCGGATTGTTCAGTTCCATCTCGTGCAGGCTGACCAAAGGCCTGATCGGCTTTTCACTGGATGTGACCACACACAGTTTTTTCACGCCGCGTTTGCGCAGTTCATGGCGCATGATCTTTGAGAGGGGATCGCCTGAGGTTTCATACAGATCACAGATCATCAGCTTCGACGGATCCAGACGGTTGCCGCATCCCATCGAGGAAATGATCGGAATATTGCGGTTCTTTGCTTCGAGAATCAGGTCAATTTTTGCCGTCACGGTATCGATCGCATCAACGATATAATCCATCTGGTCAAAATCGAATTCATCTTTCTTATCGGGAAGATAGAAGCAATCATGCTTGATTACCCTGATTGACGGGTTGATATCATGAATGCGCTGTTCGGCCGCGACTGTTTTGAGCATGCCGACTGTGGAGTGAAGGGATATGATCTGGCGGTTGAGATTGCTCAGCGCAACGGTATCATTGTCAATAATCTCAATGGTACCGACGCCGCTTCTTGCCAATGCCTCGATGACATTGCCGCCGACTCCTCCCGCTCCGAAAACGGCGACATGGCTGTTTTGAAGCAGTTTTGAAGCCTCTTCTCCGATCAATACTTCCGTTCTGATATTCTGTGAATTCATATAAACTCCTGCTATTGATAATTTTAATGGCAGACCCTGAATTTGCAATGTTTACAATCAGGAAGGCGCATGAAACTTCGTTTTGTAATTCCGGTGTGTGCTGATATAATAACGTCGCTATGGACGGAGTGATTTTACTGAATAAACCTTCCGGAATGACAAGCTTCGATGCAGTCAGAAAACTGCGCCGCATGTTCAATGAGAAAAAGATCGGACATACGGGCACCCTGGATCCCGAGGCAAGCGGACTGATGATTGTCCTTCTTGGAAAATATACAAAAATGCTGCCGTATTGCGCAGCGAACCGCAAGACATATCATGCGACCTTTTCACTTGGCAAAGCAAGTGACACGGAAGATGCCTGGGGAACTTTCATCGATGAAAAACAGCCGTCTTCCCATACGCAGGAAGAGCTGGATGCGGATGCGGAAAAAATGAGCGGACATATTATGCAGGTCCCGCCGATGTATTCCGCAATCAAAAAGGACGGACGTAAACTCTATGAATATGCCCGCAAGGGGATTGAAGTGGAGCGTGAGCCCAGACCTGTGGAAGTATCGATGCTCAAAGTGGTGCAGAGCGGTGAAAATGAGTTCACGATGGATGCGTGCGTGTCCAGCGGAACCTATATCCGGACGCTGATTGTTGACTATGCAAAACAGCTGGGCGAACTTGCATATATGACCTCATTGGTCAGAACCGGAATCGATCACCTTTCACTGGCGGATGCCTGCACATTTGAAGAGCTTGAAACACGCGGAATCTTCACGGATCCTTTAAGCGTGATCGATCAGGCGTATGAGCGGGTTGCGCTTGTCAATGAAAAGAAGGTCCGCAACGGTATGCGGATTGAACTTCAGGGACATGCGGATCAGGTTGTTTTTGTTGATGAGGGACAGCCCTGTGCGGTGTATGTGAAAGAAGCAGACGGTCTCTATCATTGCCAAAGGGGGCTGTGGTAATCATGCGTGTCATCAATATATATGCGGACGGACATAACCGCCAGCGGATTGCCTTGTGTGCTTGCATCGGCTATTTTGACGGCATGCATAAAGGCCATCAGGCCCTGATTGAGGAAACCATACGGCTGGCTGAAGAAAAACAATGCGAAAGCGCCATGATCACATTTGATCCCGATCCCTGGGTGACGGTCAAAGGGATTACTGAGGTCCATCATATTACGACAATGCGTCAGCGCATCAACATCGCCGTGTCGCTCGGAATCCAGAATATTGTGATTCTCAAGTTCACAAAACAGATGTCTGAACAGAGTCCTTCGGATTTTCTGAAAAACACGCTCGGGCAGCTGAATCTGTGCGGACTGGTCTGCGGCTTTGATTTTCATTATGGCTTCAAAGGGGCGGGCAATTGCGAATCATTGAAAAATGAGGCATCGTTTGATGTCCGTGTTGTTTCGGCTGTTGAAGATGAATCCGGCAAAATATCCAGCACCAGAATCAGCCAAGCCATCGAACGCGGAAAAATGGAAGAGGCCGCGCGGATGCTCGGATATGAATATCAGATCGACGGAACTGTGATCCATGGCCGCCATATCGGCACCGGGATGGGTTTCCCGACTGCCAATGTCGGTTATTCAAGTGAATATATTCTTCCGAAAAAAGGTGTCTATGCCTGCTATGCGAAAATCGGAACAAAGAAAATCAGGGCAATGGTCAATATCGGCCATAATCCGACCGTCAATTATACGGACAGAATGTCGCTGGAGGCGCATCTGATCGGCTTTAAGGGCGATATTTACGGCAGGATGATTACCATATCATTTATTCACTATCTGCGTCCTGAAATGAAGTTCCGCAACGCTGACAATCTGGTGATGCAGCTGGATCAGGACCTGCGTGACACCAATCGAATACTGGATGCTTATGAACAGTCTTTATCTTGAACAAATGAAAGATCTGCTCGGCGATGAGTTTGCGCAGTATCTGGCAGTGCTGGATGAACCGGCAAGGCGGGGAATCCGTGTCAATACGCTCAAAACCTCAGCCGCCGGGCTTTTTGAGGTTGCTGATCTGCAGGTTGAAAAGAGTCCGTTTGCGGACAACGGCTATTATGTGAAGGCGGAAAGCAGCCTTGGCAGGATGAATGCCTATAAGGCAGGACTTTTCTATGTCCAGGAGCCCAGCGCATCATCCGCCGTTACCATCCTTGATCCCAAACCTGGTATGAAAGTGCTGGATCTTTGCGCTGCGCCGGGTTCCAAATCAACCCAGATCGGCGAGAAAATCGGACATGATGGTTTTCTCTGTCTGAATGAATATATGAAAAACAGAGTCCAGCCGCTGGTGGAGAATATTGAGCAGCATGGCATTTCCAACGCAATGATTCTCAACAATGACACCAGAGAGATCGCCAGGGCTTTTCCGGAATTCTTTGATGCGGTGTTATGCGATGCGCCGTGCTCCGGTGAAGGCATGTTCCGCAAAGAGGAAGAGGCAATCAGGCAATGGAGTCCGGAATATGTTGCGCTTTGCGCGCAAAGGCAGCGTGAGATCCTCGACAATGCCGAAAAATGTCTGAAACCGGGCGGCGTTCTGGTATATTCCACATGCACTTTGAATCAGCATGAAAATGAAGAAACCGTTCTGCATTTTCTGAATACGCATGATAACATGTTTATGGAGGATGCCGGTGTTTCATTCGGCAGAAAGGGTTTGATCAGCGATCATCAGATTGACAGGGCTGTACGGATTTTTCCCATGGATGGGGGAGAAGGCCATTTCATTGCGAAAATGCGCAAAAAGGGCACAGCCGTACAGGACAGGGTCAGGATCCTTTCTCAAAGCAGAATACCGCCGGAAGCGGATGCTTTTCTGAAGCAGATGCTCGTGCGGCAATATCCTTACTACTATGTATTCCGTGACCGTATCTACGGCGGAAGTGCACCTTTTTTCGAAGCGAAAGGATGCCGCCTGATCCGGAATCAGGTATATCTCGGTGAATTGATCAAAAAACGATTTGAGCCGTCTCATCAGCTGTTCATGTCTGCTTACAGCGGATTCAGACGTACGGTTGAACTGAACGACGATGAGGCTGTGCGCTATCTTCATGGCGAGCAGATCGAACATCATTGCGACAAAGGCTGGTATGCCGTGACATGGCATCACCATGCCCTTGGCGGAGCAAAGAGCGACGGCACATATCTGAAAAACAAATATCCCAAACAGCTTCGTCTTCGCTAAGGAGTTTATAAGTTATGAAACTCAGTCTTTTCAGGTTCATTGATGAAACCATTGAACTGTACGAAAGAAAAATGCCTGGCTTCCAGTATGCGGAAGGACAGATCAAAAATGCATTCTATACCATGTTCAATGAAGGAGAATCAGTTGTCTCCTTCAGGACAAGGATCAAAAGCATCAATTCTCTGAAAGAGAAACTGATCCGCAATCAGTTCTATCTCGACTATGATAAACCGGAGGATGCGATCGAGAATCTCAGCGACCTGATCGGTATTATCATGCAGTGCAGATTCATCCGCAATGAAGCGGAGCTCTATAAGCAGCTGTTCAAATACTTTGAAGTGTCAAACGACAGCTACAGTCCGTGTCTGATCGACAAGAATATTTATCTGAACCTGCGTATGCCGCAGCCGCAGATCCAGCGTAACGGCTTCACGATATTCCGGATTGACGGTTATTACGTATTCAACGAATCCAGAATCAATTTCGAACTGCAGATCAAGTCGCTGGTTCATACATTCTGGAGTGAGATTGAACACGAAGTCGTTTATAAGAATCCTGATTTTGTCATGTATGAATCAAAGCGTGCGCAGATCGGCATGGACGAGCAGGGCTTCAAGGTGTTTGTGGCAAGAAGCGTCAATGACCTTGTCAACCGCAAGATGAAAGAGTCAGTCGGCTTCACAACCGATTTCAAAAAATGTTCGGCAACGATTGCCCAGTACATTTATATTCATGAGTTTGCCAATGGTGAAAACAACCGTGAAAAGATGATCATGTATCTCGAGATGCTCAGTGCCCTGAGTGAATCACCGCTTGATTTCTCCGAACAGATCAACCTCAACCGGGATTATCACAGTGATGATCCGTTTATCGACAGGCTCGGCAGATATCTCATGAGCCAGCTCAATGTGAATTTCCAGTGGCATGTGTTCTTTACAATGCTGTTCATCATCCAGCGTGAAAATGACACCGAGGATCTGAGAAACTTCTGCAAGGTGATCAAGCTTCTTCTGGTTCAGCCGCGCTGGTTTGCGGGCTGCTTTGCAAAGTTCGAACCGAAGCAGGCGGAAAGCGTCAGAAGTGATCTGCTGGAAATACTGCTCGACGCCCTGATCGATGCCAATACCATCCGCATCATCTATGAGGACAATCTCTACCGGTGCATGAACATCTTCCGTGCATTTGTCGACCGGATCAATGACCGGTATCAGACATATGATGCATACATGAATGACCGCCAGCAGATCAGAAACGATCTGTATCACCAGATCGCCATTCTTTTCCACTAGAATCAAAATGTGTATAATAGGTTAGACAGAAGGAGACAAATATGGCACAGGATTACATCGTATTGAATGATCAGAACGAAAACGGCATGATCGCAATCAATAAGTCTGTCTTCAAGGCAATTGCTGAAATCAGCATTGATGAAATCGAGGAAGCATTCCAGGTTCCCAATTCAAGATTCACCAAACCGCTGAACATCAAGATTGAAAACAACCGTCTGAATATCGAGGCGGATGTCAAACTGAAATACGGCGCCAATGTCGAACAGACATGCGAACTTGTACAGAACAGAATCTACGAGAATATTCTCTTTATGACAGGATTCAAGGCAAACAATGTCACAGTGAATGTGAGCGGATTTGAAAAATAAGCTTGACATAATTGTGCATTGATTGTTTAATATTTGAGTACATTGAAATAACGGAAAGAAGAAGCACCGCTTCTCGCCCGAAGTCCGCTGGACCTGGGCAGCAAGGCCGAAGAACATGAAGATGATTTTTTCGGACAGGTGCGTGCTTCGCACCTGTTTTTCAATACTGGGAGGAACACTTGGGAAGGATCAAGAATAACAAAAACAGAAGAAAAGAACCCACCGATCTCGTGAATGAAGACATTCGTTTCAAGGAAGTGCTTGTAATTGGTCCTGATGGCGAACAGCTCGGCGTCATGATGAGAAGAAGCGCACTTGAAAAGGCGTATGACATGAACATGGATCTGTTATGTGTTGCGCCGAATGCGAAAACTCCGGTATGTAAGATTGTTGACTATGGCCGCTACCGCTTCGAAGAGCAGAAGAAAGCCAGAGAAGCAAAGAAAAAGCAGCATGTCACCGAGATCAAACCTCTGCGCGTTTCACCGGTTATTGATGAAAACGACTTCAACACAAAGCTGAACCAGGCCCGCAAATGGATCGAGGAAGGTCAGAAAGTCCGCATTGATATGAGATTCAGAGGACGTATGATCACCCGTCAGGAAGTCGGCAAGGAAATCATCAGCAAATTCACAGAAGCTATTTCAGACATTGCGGAAGTCAGCAAATCAGCATCGCTTGAGGGCAACACAATGTCGGTAATATTCTCACCGAAGAAGGGCAAGTAAAGGAGAACGATATGAAAGCAAAAGCAAAGAAGCCTAAGAATTACAAAATGAAGACAAAGAAAACCTTTGCAAAGCGCAGCAAGCTCACAGGCACCGGCAAACTCAAGGTGCAGCATAACTATGTTTCACACTTCGCTGCAAACAAGTCTCACAAGCAGAAGATGCACCTGGCTAAGAGCACAACAGCTCATGCAACAGATGTAAAGCGTGACAGTCAGCTGCTTCAGGGTTAATTACAGGAGGTCAATGAAAGATGAGAGTTAAAGGATCAACGCCTACGCGCAACAGACGCAAGAAGGTTTTAAAGGCAGCCAAGGGTTATTTTGGCAGCAAGCATCTTCTTTACAGGACCGCCAATGAGCAGGTCATGCATTCACTGAAGTATGCTTATATCGGAAGAAAGCAGACAAAGCGTGAAATGCGCAAGCTCTGGATCGCAAGAATCAACGCTGCAGTCAGACAGTATGATCTGTCCTACAGCAAGTTCATGCACGGTCTGAAGCTGGCTGATATCAACATCAACCGCAAGATGCTCTCCGAAATCGCAATCCATGATGAGAATGGATTCAAGGAAATCGTTGAGGCATCGAAGAAAGCACTCGAAGCTGCAAAGTAATCTTGCAATCTGAGTCTTCTTATAGTATTATTATCGAGCACGGGAAATCACGAGTTTCCCGTTCGATGGCGTGTTGGTGAAGCGGCTCAACACACTGCCCTCTCAAGGCAGCATTCACGGGTTCGAACCCCGTACACGTCACCATAAGAAACCCGCAGATCGCGGGTTTTTCTTTTGTGATTTTAAGCTTCGTTTATTACTTCAAAGTATTTATGACCATAGCATTAAAAAAGCTGATCATGAATCATGACCAGCAATTTTTTATGCAAGTTCGTTTTCGAGCTGGGCGATGGAACGCTCAAGTCTTCTCAGGGTTTCTTCCTTGCCGAGAATATAGGCGATTTCAATTGCGCCGCCCGGAGTTGTGCCAAGACCTGTGATGGCAAGACGCAGAGGGAAGAGAACCTGTCCGTTTTTCTTCTCGATCTGCTTCGGTACGGACATGAGCACTTCATGGAGCGCATCCATTGTCCAGTCCTCATGGTTTTTCAAAGTCTCAAGGCAGGCCTTTAAAGAGACAAGGGCAACTTCAGGATTGGACTTCATTTTCTTGTGATTGTAGAGATCAATTGAGAATTCAGGGAATTCATCAAAGAATGTCAGCATGCCCGGAATCTCATTCAGAGTATTTGCACGGGGCTGAACAATCCGGGCGATCATCTTTTTGTCACAATCCAGCTTCACAGCCTGATCGATGTACGGCTTGATCAGTTCGTAATAGGAATCCAGATCCATTCCGCGCAGCCACATGCCATTGAGCCATGTGAGCTTTTCAGGATCGAAGATTGCGCCGGAGGTGCCGATACGCTTCACATTGAAGGCCTGCACCAGCTCATCCAGTGTATAAATCTCACGATCTTCTTCCGGTGCCCAGCCAAGCAGGGCGATATAGTTCAGAATGGCTTCCGGCAGATAGCCCTTGGCAACAAGATCCTGGAAGGATGCATCGCCATTGCGCTTGGAAAGTTTGTTGTGCTCATCCTTCATGACAGGCGGGCAGTGAATATAACGGGGAATATCCCAGCCGAATGCCTCGTAGATCAGGTTGTATTTCGGCGTGGAGGAAAGATATTCCATTCCGCGGACAACGTCGGTGATTCCCATCAGATGGTCATCGATGACATTGGCGAAGTTGTATGTCGGGAAACCATCGCTCTTGAGCAGAACCTGTTCATCAAGAGTGCTGTTGTCAACTGTGATTGTTCCGAACACTTCGTCATCAAAGGATGTGGTTCCTTCTGCAGGAATGGTCTGTCTGATGACATATTTGGCGCCTTCCGCAATTCTCTTTTCGCACTCTTCAATGGAAAGGGCCTTGCAGGGATCATCATATTTGAAGCTGTCGCCGGCTTCTGCTCTTTGAGCCTGAAGCTTTTCCTCATCACAGAAGCAATAGTGTGCGCCGCCGCGCTTGATCAGCTTGACCGCATAGTCATGATACATGCCGCTGGCCATGCGCTCAGACTGCACATAAGGTCCGTAATTGCCGCCGACATCCGGTCCCTCGTCATGTTTGAGACCGCAGGTTTTCATTGTGTCGTAGATAATACCCGTCGCACCTTCGACCAGTCTGCCCTGATCGGTGTCCTCGATTCTCAGAATGAAGACTCCCTCGGGATCCTTTTTCGCGACAAGGTATGCATAAAGGGCAGTTCTGAGGTTGCCGATATGCATATAGCCTGTCGGGCTTGGTGCAAATCTTGTTCTCAATGTCATTTGAATACTCCTTTTTACCGCATTAAATTCTACATCGAAAGCATGCGCTTAACAAGAAAACAA
>CACWLH010000017.1 GCA_902761625.1 uncultured Erysipelotrichaceae bacterium | reverse complement strand
TCTGTGAATCAGAAAGCTAAATCATCTTACAAATACAAGAAAAAAGGAGCTGTTTAACTTCCAGTATTTACTGGAGGTTTTTTAACAGCCCCTTTTTTTGTTTTTCAAACCATGAGAAGATTAGACTGATGGATAATCATGCGTGAATATCATGCGTCAGGAGGCAGGACATGGAAAACAAAATCACGAAGGAACGGGTGATTGACGGCGTATTCTTCAACTCATTCGAGGAATTCTTTGATCTGATCAAGCTGCTCATTCATGATGACTATGAAGCTGAGATTGAACCGTCTCTGGAAAATCTGATCATGATCATGGAAGGACAGAAGGACTACTATATTCTTCTGACCTGGGAAAATGCCGATCTTTCCAAAATCGCATTCAGCTATGAAATGACGGCGCAATATTATGAAAAACGGATGGACACCCATCCGGAATACCGTGAACTGGCCGAAATGGCGCATCAGCAGCTGGGCAGAACCTTATTCGGCCTGATCACGGATATCTTCATGGACAAAGAGCGCGGATACAACTGTGAGCTTCTGCTGGTTGACGGTCTGAGAATGGCGGAATATGACTTTGATTATCATAAGCTTTCAAACACATATGATGTTGAGCTGATCAATGAAAACAACTATGCGGATGTTCTTGAGCTGTATAAGGACAACATGCAGTATTTTGAACAGCTGGGCATTGAACCTGATCTAAAACTGGTGAAGCAGGATGCGCAAAGATGTCCGAAAGACTGCGATCCGAAGAATAAATACTTTGTTGTGTTGAGAGATCCCGATGTCGTCGGGGCGGCGAGGATCTATCTGCATTATCCCAGACAGGATGCGGTATGGATTGACTTCATTATGATTCCCAATGAGATGCAGGGATTCAGCTACGGCTCTGAAATGCTCAGGGACATGCTCGATGAATTTGCCCGCTGCGGTTTCATGTGGGCGGAAGCCGGCTATGCCAAAGGCAACCGGCAGGCGGAGAAGTTCTGGCACCGCAACTGGTTTGTGGATCTGATGAGTGAAACCCGTGAAGAGGACGGTCTGGTCTATCATCATATGATCCGCGGTCTTCAATAAGAAAAACAAAAAAGGGAATTCATTCCGGTCAGTTCATTGACAGAATGTCTTCCCTTTTTAATATCTTCTCAGGCTTCACGCATGACGCCGTTCCAAAGACGCCAGTAGATGCCTTTCTTTGCAAGCAGTGCTTCGTGGTTTCCTTCTTCCTCGATGCCGTTTTTACCGAGGACAATAATCCGGTCGGCATTGCGGATGGTGGTCAGACGGTGGGCGATGGTCAGGGTTGTTCTGCCGACGGAAAGATCCGCCAGGCTCTTTTCAATCAGGATTTCACTCTCATTGTCCAAAGCCGATGTTGCCTCATCCAATAACAGGACAGGCGGGTTTTTCAGGAAGACACGTGCAATGGAGATGCGCTGTTTCTGACCTCCGGAAAGCTTGACACCGCGCTCGCCGACATACGAATCATATCCGTCGGGAAGCTCATTGATGAATGTGTCCGCCCCGGCCAGTTTCGCCGCATGCACAATCTCCTCACGGCTGGCTCCGGGTTTTCCGTAGGCGATGTTTTCAAGCACGGTTCCGGAGAAGAGATAGACATCCTGCTGAACAATGCCGATCGCGCTGCGCAGGCTTTTGAGCGTGACATCCTTGACATTCTGTCCGTCGATCAGAACGGAACCGGCGGTTGTGTCATAGAATCGGGGAATCAATGAGGCAAGAGTTGTCTTTCCGCCGCCGCTTTCCCCGACCAGGGCAAGATTTTCACCCGGCCTGATATCCAGACACAGATCGTGGAGAACACGGTTGTGGTCATCGGGATATTCAAAGGTGACATGGTCGAAGGTGATTCTTCCTTCTCTGATTTCAAGCTCCTTTGCGTCCGGGGCATCCTTGATATCAATCGGTGTGTCCATGATTTCAAAGAAACGCTCAATGCCGGTGATGCCGCTCTGGAACTGTTCCGCGAATTCGACGATTCTGCGGATGGTTGCGATCATTGTCGTGACATAAAGGATATAGGCAACCAGCTCGCCCGCATTGATCAGGCCGTTGACCAGGAAGAGGCCCCCGGCAATGATGGTGGCGACATACATCAGACCGTCGAACAGTCTGGTGGACATGCTGTAATTGGCCATGGCGTAGTAGCGCTCGGTTTTGATCGCCTTGAACTTCTGATTGTCCCTGGCGAATTTCGCGATTTCCATATCCTCCGCAGCGAAGGCCTTGACGACCTTTTCACCGAGCAGGGAATCCTCAACCTGGGCATTGAGCTCACCGATCTGCACACGCTGTTTCTTGGTGGCTCTGCGGAAGCGTCTGTTCAGTTTGATGGAAGCGTAAATCAGGAAGGGAATGCAGGAGAAGATAATCAGGGTCAGCACAACCGATGACTGACAGAGAATGATGAATGAGACAAGAATCTTGATGCCGGCAATGAAGAATTCCTCCGGGCAGTGATGGGCGAATTCAGTGACATCAAACAGATCGCTTGTGATTCTTCCCATGACCTGGCCGATCTTGGTGTTGGCATAATAACTGTCTGAAAGTCTTTCCAGATGATCAAATGCATCGGTGCGCATATCCGTTTCGATATAGACACCCATGATATGGCCTCTTGAACTCATATAATAATAGGCTGCCGCATCGATCAGTCTCAGGATTGTGTATACAAATGCCAGCTTCAATACGAGCTCCACGGTCAGCTCGGCCGGACTGTACATTGCCGTATTGGTCAGGGTGGACATGATTCTGGGCAGAACGATGTCACACAAGGTGGTCAGCGCCGCACAGAACAGGTCAAAGAAGAGAAGTTTTCTGTATTTCATCAGATACGGTGAGAACCGCTTCAGCAGGGTTGCCGTACTGTAATGCTTTTCAGCTGTTGTGCTCATAAAATCTTCCTCCGAAGGACCATGACATGATAGCACACCCGCCTGTACTAAGCTTTTGAAATGCAAAAAAAAGGCTTTTGAGATCAATGACATAATGGACCTGCCCCTCCAATCTACAAATACCGGTACAGAACACTGAGCAGACGGGATGAGACCGTCTGAGCGGGAGCTGTACCGGTATTGTCTTTTTAACGCCCGGGGGAAGCAGGCCATGATCCTTTGCCACAAAGGGGAGCGTGCCAACGGGAGAGACATCCGTACATATGAAGAGGAGGAAGACTATGACATATATCTGTGCAATTGCGGTTTACACCAATGATGAGCTGGCCGATATCACGCTTTACAGGGAATGGGAAAGCAAAGATCTGTTTGTTGAGGCGTCCGCCATGATGGCTTTGTTCAGCGGCTGCGAAACCAGAAAGGAATATCTGGAAAAACGATATACATTCAAAGAAAGAATCCGTCGCAATCCAGATCATGAGAAGGAAGTGATGCGCTGGTGTCTTGAAGCCGCGGATGATATTCTGGCACTCGATCTGAAGCGGATGAGTCTCTATCATGTGAATGGCGGACTTTGTGAGAAAGGAACCGGTCTGCTTCATGATCCTTGCGAGCCTTATTCCGTGCTGCAGTTCTTTGCATTATTGCGGCATTCAGGCTTGTATGGACAGGCCGGAATGAATGATGCATACCGGCGTGCATGCCTGGTCAGGGATCATCATTATCTGGAAAATCTGGATACGATTCTTGCATATTATCGTGTTTCATTTGAAAGCGTCGATTGCGAAGCTGTGAGGAATCTGTTTCTGGATGACAGCCGTCTGATGGGAAGACTGTCAGGAAAACTCCGCAGCTGTTACAGACGTTCATGCAGAATGAAACGGAATTGTGTCAATTAATGATATGATGCAGGAAAGAGGAGAAGTTTCAGTCAATGGAAATCACATTTGAAGTACTCAGGGCAATCCTGGATGCCTATCCGTATGAAGTTGTGTTTGTTGACCGGACGCATACCGTGCGCTGGATGAACAAAACAGCAAAGACAAGATACGGGCAGAGAGTCATCATCGGAAACAGTCTGTTCAACTGCCATAATGAAAGCACAAAACCCAAGATCGAGAATTTTCTCAGACGCGCCGATGAGGGCGAGGATGAGATGTTCGAAACCTACAACCGGAAAACCGGAGAGCGTGAGTTCTTCGTTCCGGTCAGAGATCAGGACGGAAAGGTGATCGGCTATTTCGAACGCCATGAGGTTCCCTGGACTGCGGAAAATGCATCAGAGCCGGTCGGCGAATACTGGCTGCGCAGACTGGCAAAGCCTGAATAATACGAAAAATGCAGAGTGATCTGCATTTTTTCATGGCATCCGCATTTCCGCGATGACTTCCATGAGCTCTTCCTGGCTCAGAGGTTCCTTCTTTTTCTGCTCTTCCATACTGTTTCCTCCATGCCATCCACATCTTAAATGGAAGAATGAAAAAAGGATGTGCGTGACAGTGCACATCCTTTGAAAACAATCAGAACGAAGATGATCAGGAATCCTCATGAAGCCGCTTGCGGAATGTCTGTTCCAGCTTCTGGCGGATGGAGACAGGATCGGCGATCTCAATGGCATCGGCGAATTGCTGGCCGAGGAAGAGGGCGCCGTTTTCAGTTGTCTGAACCCTTGCGGTGAAATATCCCGGCGCATCCGGAAGAATTCTCAGCTTCGGACCGAAGATGTCAATCATCTGATCCATGATGCGCTCCTCACAGCGCAATGACACCCACTCTGTTTCACCGGCAAACATGAACAGTTTGTTTGAGGCATAGCGGTAGGCTTCGGTTTCTTCTGTTTTCTTCAGCCTGCGCACAGGTTCATCCAGACATACGATATTGGCCATCTTGTCGATGCGCCAGTGGGTGAAGCCGGGATGGCGTTCACTGGTGGTGATCAGATAAGGTCTGGAATCGTTATAGACAATATAGCGGGGTTCGGCAATGTAAGGCTCTTTTCTGCGCGGCACAAGTTTTTTATTGGCGTTGTAGCGCATATAGGTAAAGGAGATTTTCTTTCCCTGATGAATGGCGGCGGAAATGCTTTCGATATTTGAAAACAGAAGATTGCCGTCGGTTTTCAGCTGGTTTGGCATATATACCGTATCCCGGAATTCCTTGCGCTCTTCACGTGAGAGGGTGTTCAGCAGTTTGCGGATCAGGATTTCACTCTGCTCGTGGTCAATGAAATGCGAGGCATGGATGGCATTGCATAACAGCAGAATTTCACCTTTTTCAAACTGCCTTTGTTTCAGATAATAGCCTTTTTTGTTTTCGTTATAATCGGAGATCTCATATCCCGCCTGGCGCAGGATATCGATATTGGAATACAGTGTCCGTCTTTCAATGCTCAGATCAAGTCTTTTGTTGAGTTTTTCGAGCAGTTCGCCGGCACTGAGAATATTGTTTTCATCGCTTTCCTCCTGCAGAATCTGCAGCAAAGCGAAGGAAATGTGTTTCTTTTCCGCCATGATGTTTCACCTTTGTTTTTTTCATCATATCATCAATGGCGTGTTTTTTGTCATGAGTGCGAAGCGATAATGCGGATGTGAAACAGATCAGGGATGAATGCCATTCAATGATTCGGGGGAGTCATGGAGGTTTATATGGAAGAGAAATATTACATGAGTATTGTGCATATCAACTCATTTGCCGGCATCGGCATGTTCAGACCGGGGCTGATCCTGCGGCTGAAAAAGGACCATGACAATCCATATGACGATGAGGCCATCGCGGTATATGGAAGCACCGGTGCGAAATTCGGCTATGTTGCCAACAGCACCCACTCGGTATGCCGGGGCACCCATTCAGCCGGCTGGTTTCTTCACCTGTTCAAAGAGGAGGCGGTGTGCCGGGTAATGTTTGTGGCGGATGATTTCGCGATTGCGCAGTTTCTGGTAGAAGAACAATAGAGAAAACCGGACGGAATGCCTGCGGGCATTCTTTTTCGTTATGGGCAGGCATGTTTTTGAGGTATTGGTATTCACAGAATCGGTTATGTATAATATGCATGTCTTAAACAGAACGGAGAAAGCAGCCATGAATGATGAAGTCATCCTGAAAACAGTCAATCTGAAGAAAGTTTACAATCCTGAATCGATGAATGCGGTCACAGCCCTTCATGATATCAATATTGAAGTGCGCAAAGGGGAATTCCTCGGGGTCATGGGTCCTTCCGGCAGCGGAAAGTCCACCTTTATCAATATGATTTCCACGATGGATTATCCGACCGACGGAAAGGTTTTTATCAACGGAAAGAATGTCATGAACATGTCAGCCAATGAGGTCGGCCGTTTCCGCTATGAAAACCTCGGTTTTATTTTTCAGGATTTCAATCTGCTGGATACCCATACCATGTTTGAAAACATTGCCATGCCGATGACTCTGGCAAAGCAGGATCCGAAAAAGATCGAAGGCCTGGTTGAGGACATTGCCGCAAAGCTGGGCATCTCCTCATTGCTCAACAAGATACCGCCGGAATGTTCGGGCGGTCAGAAACAAAGAGCTGCGATCTGCCGGGCTCTGATCAACAATCCCGGTCTGATCGTCGCCGATGAGCCGACCGGCGCCCTGGACTCGGAGAATTCCGAAGAACTTATGGAACTGTTTGAAAAAATGAACCGCGAAAGCGGATCGACCATTGTCATGGTCACCCATGATTCCTTCGTCGCCTCATTCACATCGCGTCTGATCTTCATCAGGGACGGAGCAATCAGTCAGGAAATCAGCAGAGAGGGAATGGACCAGGATACCTATTTCCGCAAAATCGTTGAGATCAGCTCCTCAGGCCGCACAAGGAGAAAGACCGCATGATTTTCAAAGAGGCAATCCGTTCATTGCGCAACAGCATGTCCAAGGCGGTGTTCTTCGCATTGACTTTCTATATCACCACGGCATTGCTGTTTGTGTATTTCAATATGGCACAGGCGGCCGCGGCTGGCCCGGAGGTCTATGTGACCTCCAACAACCTGGCCGATATCATCGAACTGCTTTCCAAAGGAAATATCTCCAATCTCATGATGGTGTTTGTGGTCATCATGTGCGCGATCGATCTGTTCTTCTGCAATGACTTCTTCGTCAAGAACAAAGCGAAGGAACTTGCGGTCAGACTGATCTGCGGAGCCACCTATATCCAGATGGCCATGTATCTGCTGATCCAGACGGTTCTTTTGATGGCGGTGTCGATTCCGCTTGGAATCGGAACCGGATATCTCATTCTCGGCGGACTCAATTCCATTCTGGCCAATAATGGTGCGGATATCGTTGTGGGCGTTTCACCATTTGCGATGGTGGAATTCTGGATGGTCATGTTCTTTGTCATCAGCGTGATCACGCTGCTCAATTGTTCCTTTGCCTACAAGAGCGGTGCGGTGCTGCTGTCCGGAGGCAATATCGCAGCCATGAAAAAGCAGGGAGGCTACGGGGTTACCAATACAAAAGCCTTCCAGCTGATTCTCAATCTCATCGGCATCATTGCCGCACTCTATCCGCTTTACGGTTTCTTCAAAGGCTCAGGCGGCCTTGCCGTTATGGCTCTGATCGGCTGTGTCGGACTGGACCGCACCATCAATCATGTGCTGCTTCCCGCCCTCACCGCATACAACCGCAAGCGTGGCACCGCCGATACGGTCAAAGCGGCAGCCAACGGCTTTGTGCGCAGAGACGTGCAGTTTTCCAAAATCACCGTGTATCTGCTCATCGCGGATCTGATGGTGATGATGTCCATGCTGTTTGCCAGAGAAAATTCACCGGTTGAAAAACTGCTGATCATCTTCTCCTATATCGCCATTGCGATCCTGCAGTCACTGACGATCATGTTCCGTCTGGAAACCGATCTTTCCTCAAGAGGGAAAGAATATGCGATCCTTTCCCAGATCGGAACAGAAAGCGGCATGCGCCAGAAGATCATGCATGCCGAGCTGCGCAGGTATTATCTGTTTGTGCTGCTGCTTGTGATTGTTTATGTGGGCATGGCATTGGTATCCGCCGCATTTACCGGCGGCGCCACAATCGGGGAGGTCAGTCTGCTTGGCGCTTCTGTGATCATTCCGCTGATTGCCGTCTGGCTGATCACGGTTCTCTATTACCAGACCATTCTGAAAAAGGCATAAGAAAACCCCCATTTTACGGAGGTGTGTACCGGGACATGGCGTTCCGGTTTTTTAATCGAGCAGGTTTTCAAACAGCTCTTTGTTTTTCAGCGATTCAAGCCAGTTCTGCGGGATCGCATCCAGTCCGTAATAAAGAGCGCCCAGTCCGCCCGCAATGGCTGCCACGGTATCTGTGTCATCGCCGAGATTGACGGCTTTGAGAAGGGCCTCTTTGAAGCTGTCAGTTGTGATCAGACTCCACACCGCGGCTTCAAAGGCGTCGACGACATAGCCGCTGCTTCTGATCCTGTCTGCATCCGTTTTCGCAAATGCGTCCAGATCAAACAGACGGTGGTAGGTATTGAGTTCGGCGGTATCCGCTGCTTTGTAATAAGTGATACCTCTGTCCATTCCTTTCTGAAGCTTATCTTTCAGATTTCCTTCCTCATGGATCAGGGCGTTTACCATAAAGCCATACAGACCGCATGCGGTTTTCGCACGCTGTGTATTGTGGGTCAGACCGGAAACCAGATCAATCAGCCTGAGTGCTTCCTTTTCGTCCGTCACATTCAGCGCGTACCAGACACAGACGGGAATGATTCTCATCAATGAACCGTTGCCGTTGTTGTATTCCGATGTGCTGCCGCAATGATATACATCCGCACCGTTATGATATGCGCTGATCGCGTTGTGGGTGCCGTTGCCGATGTCATACGAATAGCCGTAGGGCGTATAGGCGCCATTGTACATCCAGTCGCAGAAGCGCTTCATGATATCATCCGGATCAATGCCGTTTTTCTCTTTGATGGAGGCAAGCGCAGCCAGGGTCAGACTGGTGTCATCCGTCCAGGAGCCTTCGGGCAGATTGAAGGTGCCATATCCCCTCATATCCGTTACCGGATGTCTGCTGACTTCCTCTCTGCTTTCAAACTGTACCGGACAGCCAAGCGCATCCCCGATTGCGACTCCGTATACAGCATTTTTCATATATCTGTTCATTTCATTCCTCCTTTTCTTTGAATCTTATTTTCCGCGGAAATGTGCACGGATGGGAGCCATGAGTGTCTCATCATCCAGGGCGGCATCCATTTCCTTGTGGGAAGCGGAAGATCTGACTCTGTGGACAATCTCCGACATGACTTCATAGTTCAGGGCTGTTCCCTCGGAATCGCTGCGGTAGGTGACTGCCCGTTCCTTGCGGATGCCGAAACGCTGTGCGGTTTCAATGGCATCGATGTTGGCGCCCATGAAGATGAATTCCCAATTGTGCTTTGCCTTCTGCTTTTCAATCATCTTCTTCAATTCCGAATAGGTGTATTCCCGGCTGGCATTCTCCATGCCGTCGGTGGTGATGATGAACAGTGTCTTTTCAGGCACGGTATCTGCGGGGCTGTATTTATGAACCCGCTTGATATGTCTGATGGCACGTCCCACCGCATCCAGCAAAGCGGTGCATCCGCTGACTGAATACTGTCTGTCGTTCATCAGCTCAATGGTGCGGATGTCCTTTCTGTCATAGATGACATCGGCTTTCTCATTGAAGAGAACCACCGAAACAAGAACTTCTCCGTTTTCCTTTCTCTGCTTTTCGATCATGGAGTTGAATCCGCCGATCGTATCCGCCTCGAGCCCGTGCATCGAGCCGCTCTTGTCGAGAATCATCACAAGTTCTGTCAATCCTTTTTTCATGTCTGTTTCCTCCTTGTTTTTACACTTAGAGAATAATCCGCAGACAGAAAGAAAAGGTCGCTTCATAAGCGACAATTTCAGAAATCATCCAGCATCTGCTGGTCGTATTCAAACAGAATCGAATTGATCTCGAAGATACTGTATTTCCCATTGATAATGCAGTATTCAACGATCAGATCAAAGGCAGAGGAAGGGGACAGCGCCAAAGAGGCTCTGGAAAGCAGATCTTTTGTTTCATCAATATCAAGCTGCAGCGCCACCGCCAGAGCAAGCGCGGTTTTCTTTTTCGGTGTGTAGTTTTTGTTGGAGCGGATCTTGGAGAACAGTTTACGGTCAAGATTGGCCCGCTTGTACACCTCCACATCGCTCATGCCTTTCTGATCAATCAGATAAAGCAATTGTTCCTGGAATGTCCGCTCATGTCTGCGCAGCAGATCTCTGATGGAAAGCGAGGGACGCAATGAAGGCCGCGGGGCTTCGTTTTTCCGCTTCTCCGCCGGAATGTATGCATGCTGACTGTCAGCCTTGGGGGCCTGATGACTGACGGGTTCGGATTCGGAAAAGATTGAGGATGTTTCCGATGGGGCAGAATATGACGCGCTGTATTCGTGCCTCATGCCTTCCGAGGTCCGGCGCTCATAGATATATCGGCGCACGGAATTGTTCAGGGTGTCTGAAAGCTGATAAGAAGAGCGGTCATAGACAACCAGGGTCACATCCATTTCATCTTCCATCAGGAAGGCTTCAATTTCTTTCAGGGCGGTGCTCAAAGCGAGGTCTTTGGGAAAACCGTAGACACCCGTGGAAATCATCGGAAAGGCGATGCTTTCGCATTTGAGCTGCTTTGCCAGCATCAGTGACTTCCGATAGCACGAAGCCAGGGTTTCCATTTCACGGTGAGTGCCGCCATACCAGACGGGACCGACCGTATGGATGATATATTTCGCATTCAGATCAAAAGCTTCCGTCACCGCCGCTTCGCCCGGCTTGATGGAACCGATCTTTTTTCTTTCTTTGAGCAGTTTTTCATAACCGGCCGCCTGATAGACTGCCATGTCGGAACCTCTGCCAACCATAGGCTCGGGATTGGCGGAATTGACGATGGCATCGGCCTTCACTTTTGAAATGTCATTGCGGATCAGCTGAAAGGGCATAGATTTCTCCTTGTTGGTTTCATCATACTATTGCGGGACATCAGAAAACAGATGAATTGTTAAGAGTGGGGTATAACTTATTTATTAATCACTGCAAACGATTATAATATTTGCGTCCGCTTATGCGGAGGAAAAGAATTTTTATGCTGCAGCTGAAAGATATATGCAAGAAATATGTGACCGGTGATCTGGAACAGACTGCCCTTGACCATGTCTCGCTGAGTCTGAGAGACAATGAGTTCGTGGCGGTGCTGGGCCCGTCCGGTTCTGGCAAAACGACGATGCTCAATATCATCGGCGGCCTGGACAGATATGACAGCGGCGATCTGATCATCAATGATATTTCGACAAAAAAATACAAAGACAGAGACTGGGATTCCTACCGCAATCACACAGTCGGTTTCGTATTCCAGAGTTACAATCTGATTCCCCATCAGACCATCCTCTCCAATGTTGAGCTGGCTCTGACCATTTCCGGTATTTCCGGAAGCGAGCGCTCCAGAAGAGCGAAAGAGGCGCTGGAACGGGTGGGACTTGGCGAACAGGTTCATAAGAAGCCCAATCAGCTGTCCGGCGGCCAGATGCAAAGAGTCGCGATTGCCCGTGCGCTGGTCAATGATCCGGATATTCTGCTGGCCGATGAGCCCACCGGCGCGCTGGATACGGAAACATCCGTGCAGGTCATGGATCTGCTCAAGGAAGTCGCCAAAGACCGTCTGGTAGTCATGGTCACCCACAATCCGGAACTGGCTGAACAATATGCGACAAGGATCGTCAGACTCAAGGACGGACGCATCATTTCGGACAGTGATCCGTATGTGAGCAACGAGGAGCCCACCCGCTTTGACAATCTGGGGAAATCCTCCATGTCGCTGCTGACATCGCTGGCGCTTTCATTCAACAACCTGCGCACGAAAAAGGCGAGAACCTTCCTGGTTGCCTTTGCCGGCTCGATCGGTATCATCGGCATCGCCCTGATTCTTTCGCTTTCCAACGGCGTCAATGATTACATCCGCTCGATTGAGGAGGACACGCTTTCGGAATATCCGATCGCGATCCAGACCAATGCGGTTTCCCTGGCGCAGATTGCCGAGCGGACCGATACCACCGAAGCCAATTCGGAGGATTCGGTTCTGGAAAGAAGAACCATCACAAGAATGTTCTCGGGTCTGAATACCAATGATCTGGTTTCCCTGAGAAAATTCCTGGAAAGCGATCAGAGCGGCATTGATCAATACACCAAGGCCATTGAATACAGCTGGTCCGTCACTCCTGAAATCTGGCAGATCACAAACGGAAAGGCCAGACAGGTGAATCCGGATAAAACATTCAGTGCGATGGGACTGGGATATTCCGGGGGTTCATCAACCCTTTCCGCTTTCATGAGCACGGATACCTTCCATCCCATTCCCGAGGATCAGGATCTGTATATCAATCAATATGAGGTCAAGGCAGGACACTGGCCTGAGCATTTCAATGAATGCGTTCTCATTCTTTCCCCGACCGGAAGGGTCACTGACTATACCCTGTATACGATGGGACTGCGCGATCCGGAAGAACTGAATGATATGCTGAAACAATTCTCTGAGACGGACAGTGTCACCGTTGATGACACCAGTCTTATGGAATTTGCCTATGAAGATTTCCTGGATGTCACATTCCGTCTGATTTCCAGTTCCGACCGCTATGTCTATGATGAGGAATTCAAAGTCTACAAGGACAAGAGCGAAGATGAGAAATACATGAAGGAGCTGGTGGAAAAGGGTACGGAAATCAGAATTGTCGGTGTTGTCAAACCTAAGGACACTGATTCCGCGGCGATGCTTTACTCGGGCATCGGCTATCCGTCCAGTCTGATTGAGTATGTAGTGCGTGATGCGGCGGACAGCGCGATTGTAAAAGCGCAGCGCGCCGATCCGGACATCAACATCATCACCGGCAACCGTTTTGATGAGAAACCGGCCGGACTGGATATGTCAAAGATGTTCAGCGTGGATCAGCAGGCGCTGCAGAATGCATTCAACTTTGACATGAGTGCTCTGAACATGAATTTCTCGGGAATCGATCTGGCTTCAACGGTGGATTTCTCGGCATTGAATTTCGATGTGCCGCAGATGAGCCTGGATCTTGGCTCCATGCTTTCAAGACTGCGGTTTGACATTGATTCACAGACGCTTTTCGATCTGGCTGAGGAAACCGTCAAAGGCTATGTTGAATACAGTGCGAAGGAAAAGACAACCGACTGGGCAAAGCTCGGACAGTCATTCTTCGACTGGATGCAGACGGAGGAAGGCAAAGAGAGTCTCAGAAATGAACTGACAAAGCTGATCGAGGAAAGCGGTCTGTCAACACTGGATCCCGAAGTGTTCAGACAGGCGCTCACGCATGTCATGGAAGGCTATCCGAAGTGGCTGGTCGAACATAAAATTGTCACAACCGATCCGAATGTCTATGCGCAGTATCTTGAAGAATATCTGAATTCAGAAGAAGCGCAGAAGCTGCTTGGCGAAGCTGTTCTGAATGTGCAGACGGAACTGGGCAAAGCTGAATTCACCGAAGAACAGCTGGAGAAATTTGTTTCCGTGCTGAATGAAGGATATACCGCCTATGCGAAAAAGAAGGGCGACATTCCCGATCCGTCGCTGTTTACGGATTCGCTCAATAAATATCTGGCTCTTGAGAGCACCCAGAGCACATTGACTTCCGGCATCGCAAAGGCGGTCAATGCGGATGATCTTTCCGCTCAGATCAGCGCTTTGATCAATGAGCAGACGGGCGGCTTTGTGAGCTCTCTGCAAAGCTCCATCCAGAATGGTGTCCAGCAGATGATGTCACAGATGTCAGCGGGACTGACGGCAGCCATTTCATCGCAGCTTTCCGGTCTTTCCAATCTCTCCAATGCCTTCAGCGTCGATGCCAATGCCTTCTCAGAGGCGATCAAGGTAACGATGAGCGAAGAGGACATGCAGGCTCTGATGAGCTCGATGATGTCATCCAACCAATACTCCTATGAAGGCAATCTGAGAAACTTCGGATATGCCGATCTGAACAAGCCGTATTCCATTTCCATCTATCCGATGGATTTTGAATCCAAGTCTGAAATATTGAAAATCCTGGATCAATACAACGCGGATATGCGTGAAAATGATCCGGACAGGGTGATCGAATATACCGATGTGGTCGGCACCTTGATGAGCGGTGTCACCAATATCGTCAATACGGTCAGCTATGTGCTGATTGCCTTCGTGGCGGTATCATTGATCGTTTCATCGATTATGATCGGTATCATCACCTATATCTCCGTGCTTGAGAGAATCAAGGAAATCGGTATCCTGCGTGCCATCGGCGCCTCCAAGCGGAATATCTCGGAAGTGTTCAATGCCGAAACATTCATCATCGGTCTGCTTTCCGGTCTGCTTGGCATCGGCATCACCTATGCATTGCTTGTGCCGATCAACGCGGTGATCCACAATCTGACGGATAATTATGCGATCAACGCCTTTCTGCCCGCCCATAACGCGGTTGTGCTGGTCATCATCAGTGTGATCCTCACCCTGATCGGCGGTCTGATTCCTTCCAGACAGGCAGCCCAGAAGGATCCGGTCATCGCATTGCGCTCTGAATAGTATCCGCATAAAGACAAGTCATAAGCTTCCGCACGCTTGCGGGAGCTTTTTGTTACAATGAACAGGAAAGAAGGTAAACAACAATGCTTGAAACAGGCACAAAAGCCCCGGATTTCGAACTGTATGACCAGAACGGCGAAATCCATAAGCTGTCCGATTATCTCGGTCAGAAAGTGATTCTTTATTTTTATCCCAAGGACCAGACCGCGGGATGTATCAAAGAGGCGTGCTCATTCCGCGACCGCTATCCGCAGATCAGAGAAAAAGGAGCTGTGATTCTCGGCATCTCCAAGGATAATGTGAAATCTCATAAGAACTTTGAAACAAAGCAGGAGCTTCCGTTCACGCTTCTGGCTGACCCGGAACATCAGGTGCTTCAGCTTTATGATGTGTGGAAAGAGAAAACCATGTACGGAAAGAAAGTCATGGGAACCGAGCGCTCCACCTATCTCATTGATGAAAACGGCATCATCATCAAAACCTATCAGAAGGTCAAACCGCAGCCGCACGCGGATGATGTGCTGGCGGATCTTTCATGAGGATCATCCTTTCCCCGGCCAAAAAGATGGTCAGGGCGGACGATGATTTCGCATATCGCGATCTGCCTGTTTTTCTCAACAAGACAGGTCAGCTGCTGGAATATCTGAAATCCTATGATTATGCGCAGCTGAAAAAGATCTGGAACTGTTCGGACACACTGGTCAGAGAAAATATGGAACGGCTGGAGAATATGGACCTGGGAAAGGGCCTTTCTCCGGCAGTGTTTTCATACAGCGGCCTGGCGTTCCAGCATCTGGCTCCCGGTGCCATGACCGCCAGGCAGCTGGAATATCTTCAGAATCATCTGCGCATTCTGAGCGGTTTTTACGGGGTGCTGAAACCCTTTGACGGCATTGTGCCCTACCGGCTTGAAATGCAGGCGGTTCTTCCGGACACAGGCAGTCTTTATGATTACTGGAAGGATGATATTTACAGAGAGGTCAGGGATGAGGACGGCATCATTCTCAATCTTGCCTCAAAGGAATATTCCCGCTGTGTGCAGGAATATCTTGGTGAGGATGACACGATGATCACGGCTGTCTTTGCACAGATCAAAAACGGCAGACCCGTGCAGAAGGCAACCATGGCCAAGATGGCCCGCGGTGAAATGACCTGGTGGCTTTCTGAAAACCAGGTGGAGGATGTGCACGAAATTGTGAACTTCAATGCGGGCTATGAATACAGCCGAATGCTTTCGGATGAAACGGAATATGTGTTTGTGAAGAAGGGAAAATAAGTCATGGATGAGAAACAGATCAGATCATACAGAATTGTATACGGTGTCATCGCTGCTGTTTTCCTGCTCATCTTCGCATTGACGGGAAGATTTCTCTATATCTTTTTCACTTCCGTCTGTCTTTGCATTGCGGCCAATCCGCAAATGATGAAAAAAAGGGACCGATGAAAAATTCGTGGGCAATACATGCATAAAGAACGCTTATAATATTTGTTATATTGAGGAGACTTGCATATGAAAAAGGAAACCAAGTGCGTCCAGGCCGGCTATGTGCCCAAAAACGGCGAGCCGAGAATGGTGCCGATCATCCAGAGCACTACCTTCAAATACGATACCAGTGAGGACATGGGAAAACTGTTCGATCTGGAGGCATCCGGATACTTTTATACCAGACTGCAGAACCCGACCAACGATCACGTGGCTGCCAAGATTGCGGCGCTTGAGGGCGGCAGTGCGGCGATGCTGACAAGCTCAGGCCAGGCTGCTTCATTCTTCGCTGTCTTCAATCTGGCTTCCTGCGGTGACCATGTCGTCGCTTCGGCGGCCATTTATGGCGGCACATACAATCTGTTCAATGTCACCATGCGCCGCATGGGCATTGACTTCACATTTGTTGATCCGGACTGCAGCGATGAAGAACTCGAAGCTGCGTTCAAGCCCAATACCAAGTGTGTCTTCGGTGAGACCATCGCCAATCCGGCCCTGACCGTGTTTGACATTGAACGCTTTGCCAATGCGGCTCATTCCCATGGCGTGCCGCTGATCATTGACAACACATTCGCCACACCGATCTTCTGCCGTCCGATTGAATGGGGCGCTGACATCGTCACCCATTCCACCACCAAATACATGGACGGCCATGATTCCGCGGTCGGCGGCTGTATCGTTGATTCCGGCAAATTCGACTGGATGGCCCACAAAGACAAGTTCCCGGGTCTGACCACACCGGATGAGTCCTACCACGGCATCACCTATGCCGAAAAGTTCGGTCTTGAGGGAGCCTTCATCACCAAGGCAACCGCTCAGCTGATGAGAGATCTCGGTTCCATCCAGGCGCCGATGCATGCCTTCCTGCTCAACCTCGGCCTCGAGTCTCTGGCTGTGCGCATGGAGCGTCATTGCGCCAACGCGCAGAAAGTCGCTGAATTCCTGGAAGGCGATGACAGAATCGCATGGGTCAACTATCCGGGACTGCCTTCCAACAAATATTACGAAAGAGCGAAGAAGTATATGCCCGAGGGCACATGCGGCGTTGTCTCCTTCGGCGTCAAAGGCGGCAGAAAGGCGGCTGAGGAATTCATGAAGCACCTCAAGGTCGCAATCATCGCCACCCATGTTGCGGATGCCCACACATGTGTTCTGCACCCGGCAAACAGCACCCATCGCCAGATGAGCGATGAGGAACTCGTCGCGGCGGGTGTCGGACCGGATCTGATCAGACTTTCGGTCGGTATCGAAAATGTTGATGATATCATCGATGATCTCAGAAATGCGCTGGATCAGCTTTAAGCATTGATCTTGCAAGCAGATAAATTTCGGTTTTACAATAACTGTGTAAAGCGGAGGACAGTAACATGAAGAAGATTTTACTTCTTTGCGGTGCGGGCATTTCCACAACGATGCTGCTGAGCAAACTGGAAGAGGCAGTTGCGAAGAGCGGAAAAACCGAGTATGAGTTTGAGGCCACAACCATCGAGCAGGCGGGAAAATATGTTCCGGAGGCAGATGTTGTGCTTGTCGCTCCCCAGATCTCATTTCAGATCGGTTCGCTGCAGAGAAAGTTTCCGGATGCGAAATTCTCAGCCATGGATATGCATATGTTCGGCATGATCGACGGAGATGCAATCATTGAGCTGGCGGAAAGAACCATCGAAGAAAGCGAATGACAGTCATTCAGGCAGTACTGGAAACAGTGCTGCTTTTCTCTTGTTTAAAATTGAGAAAGCATGTTTGAAGGACCATATAAATCGTGTACACTTGAATTATGGAAAAAGATTATGAAACCGAAGTGGCGGAAGCGGTCAACGCGGCCAATGACGCCCTGTATCATCTTTACAATGCGGACGAAATGCTCTCCAAGGCCAGAAACTGGGGAATCGCGGATATCATGGGAGGAGGCATGATCATCACCGCTGTCAAGCGTAAGAAAATGCGTGAGGCATCCGATGAAATGCGCAGTGCTCATCAGTCCCTGAAAATACTCAACCGGGAACTGCTTGATCTCAACGGGTTTTATCAGCTGGATACGGAAATCGATGATTTCCTGGGAGTGGCGGATTATGTCTTTGATAATTTTATGACGGACATGCTTTCACAATCCAGAATCAACAATGCCAGAGGAAAGGTTCAGGATCTCATCGCCCAGGTGGAGGGACTTCTGGACGCCCTGTCGGAATTATAAGGAAACAGCGGACTGCGGTCCGTTTTTCTTTGGAAATGTATTAAGATATTGTCATGAATCTGAAAGAAGAACTGAGAAATTACATACCGTTCAATGAACAGGAGGAAAAGGACAGAGAACTGATCCTGGAACTTCTGCAGATGCAGAAAGACATTTATACACGCGATAACCGTCTGGCTCATATGACCGCCTCGGCATGGGTGGTATCGGAAGATCATACAAAGGTCCTGATGGCATACCACAATCTCTATGATTCCTGGGCATGGCTGGGCGGACACGCCGACGGAGAGGAAGACCTGTTGAGTGTCGCACTCAGGGAAGTCCGCGAGGAAAGCGGCATCCATGATGTGCGTCCGTTCAGTGAGGAAATCTTTTCCGTTGAGGTTCTGACTGTCGACGGACATGTGAAAAAGGGTGAATATGTGAGCAGTCATCTGCATCTCAACGTCACCTATCTTCTGGTTGCCGACAGTGCGCAGTCCATCCATAACAAACCTGATGAGAACAATGCGGTCGGCTGGTTTGCACCGGAAGAGGTTTATGTGAAATCCTCCGAACCATGGTTTGTCGAACATATTTACTGCAAACTCAACACGAAAATGGAACAATGGCTGAAAAAGGAAGCGGACTGAAATATGGAACGCTATCTTTCATTTCCCGCCTGGTGCAAAGAAGCATACGGCAGAAAGCTTTACCGCACCGCTCTTGATGCGAACATGACATGTCCCAACCGCGATGGAAAGATCGATACAAGAGGATGTATTTTCTGTGCGGGCGGCTCCGGCGATTTTGCCGTGAAATATGACGGACAGCCGATGCGGCGTGAACAGATGGTCTTCAATCACCAGAATGCTTCAGAAGGGGATTACATCGCCTATTTCCAGGCTTATACAAACACATATGCGCCGGTTGAAAGACTCAGAAAACTGTTTACAGCCGCTCTGGAAGATCCGCTTTTCGCCGGTATTTCCATTGCGACCAGACCCGATTGCGTGGATGCGGATGTGCTTTCGCTTCTGAAAGAGCTGAAACAGAATCATCCGGAAAAACTGTTTATGGTGGAACTGGGCCTGCAGTCCATCCACGAATCAAGCGCAAAGTGGATGCGGCGCGGATATCCGCTTGAAGTGTTTGATGAATGCGTCAGAGGACTCCGTGAGGCTGACATTGATGTGATTGTTCATGTGATCATCGGGCTTCCGTTTGAAAATCCGGAAATGATTCTTGAAACCATTCATCATCTCAATGCATGTCATATTCAGGGCGTCAAGCTGCAGCTGCTTCATTATCTCAAAGGCACGGATCTCGGCGATCTTTATGAGAAACATCCGGATCAGTTCCATGTGCTGAGTCTTGAAGAATATGCGGATCTCATCGCCTTGTGCATCGGCCACCTGAACCCCGATATCGTCATCCACCGTTTAAGCGGAGACGGCAACGGGGAATATCTGCTCGCTCCGCTTTGGAGCAAAGACAAGCGCCGTGTGCTCAATACCATTTCCCGGCAGCTGAAAGTGAAAAACATTACACAGGGGTGTCTGCTGAAACCATGAATAAAACAGACGTGCTGGCATTGCTGAAAAAAGAAAAGACGGAATTCACACTGACTGAACATCCGCCTGTTTTCACCATGGAGGAAATGAGACAGCTTCATCTGGAACACGAAGAGGATGTGGCCGTCAATCTCTTTCTGCGCGATGACAAAAAGCGGAATTATTATCTGGTTTCCGCGGATGGCAAAACAAGAACGGACCTGAAGGCATTGCGCCATATACTCGGTTCAAGACCGCTTTCCTTCGCGTCGGAAAATGATCTGAAAAAGATTCTCGGTCTTCAGAAAGGCAATGTGTGCACATTCGGCATCCTCAATGACAGGGATCATCGCTGTGAGGCAGTCATTGACATCCGCTTTCAGAACCGCCTGATCGGTATTCATCCCATGGAAAACACGGCAACCGTATTTCTCAAAGGCAATGATCTGTTTGCGCTTCTTCTGAAACACGGATGCAGGGTACGGTGGGCGGATCTGAACCAGATTGTCTGAATAAGGTCATAATCATCGAAGGAACAGGAATGATCGGATATAATTCCTGTGCAGCAAATATCAAAAAAGAGGAGGAAAATCAAATGAAGGAATTCTTTGGAACACAGATGCCCAAGCTGGGTTTCGGAATGATGCGTCTGCCCCGCTTTGAGGACAAATCATTTGACATCGAACAGGTCAAGGAGATGGTTGACCGTTTCCTTGCGTCCGGCCTGAAGTACGTTGACACGGCTTATGTTTATCAGGGATCGGAAGAAGTTGTGAAACAGGCTCTGGTCGACAGATATCCGCGTGACAGCTATTATCTGGCAACCAAACTGAATGCGGGCAACTGGGCTGCGGCCAATGAGGAAGAGGCAAAGAAGCAGCTGCAGACATCGCTCGAGCGCACCGGCGCAGGTTATTTTGATTTCTATCTTCTCCATGCGTTAAGCAAGGAAAACATCGACAATTATGAAAAATACGGCATCTGGGAATTCGTGAAGGAAGCCAAGGAAAAGGGACTGATCAGACATTACGGTTTCTCATTCCATGATTCTGCCGAAGTTCTCGAGGAAGTGCTGACAAAGCATCCGGATGCGGAATTCGTTCAGCTTCAGATCAACTATGCCGACTGGGATGATCCGATTGTCCAGTCCAGAAAGGTATATGAGGTCTGTGTGAAGCACAACAAGCCGGTCGTGGTCATGGAGCCGGTCAAGGGCGGCACACTTGCCAACCCTCCCCAGCAGATCACGGACATTTTCAAAGAGGCCAATCCGGATGCGTCCAACGCGTCCTGGGCAATCCGCTATGTCGCAAGTCTTGACCAGGTCATGGTCGTTCTCTCCGGCATGAGCACAATCGGCCAGATGGAGGACAACCTCTCTTATATGTCTGATTTCAAACCGCTGGATGAGGCGGAGCAGCAGACCATCGAAAAGGCCCAGAAGGCACTGGCAGGCATTACCCAGATCAAGTGCACATCCTGCCATTACTGCACAAAGGGATGCCCGATGCAGATCAACATCCCCGGTATCTTCGCAGCCATGAACAGAGATCTCATCTACGGCCAGACGGAAGATGCGAAGAGACGTTATCTTTCCGCGACCAAAGAAGGCGGCAAGGCTTCCGAATGCATCCACTGCCTGCAGTGTGAGGATGCATGCCCCCAGCATATTGAAATCACAAGCTGGCTTGAAAAGGCCGCTGCACAGCTGGAGCAGTGAAACATATGAAAGTACTCTATCTTGAATGCAACATGGGCGCCGCCGGCGATATGCTGATGGGAGCCCTGAGTGAACTGGTTGATCAGCAGGCCTTTGTTCAGCAAATGAACAGCCTGAATATTCCGGGTGTCGAAGTGAAAGCGGATGAGTCTTTCAAGTGCGGCATCAAGGGAACCCATATGTCGGTTGTGATCAATGGCGAGGAGGAGATCAGCGATGATCTTTCCCATGAGCACCATCATGATCACGATCACGGACATACACATGATTACGACCACCACGATCATGAGCATATGCATGAACATCACCATGATCATGAGGAAGAACATGACCACGAACATGATCATGACCATCATCACGATCACGACCATAATCATGAACACGGACATCATCACCACACATCGCTTGCCGACGTGGAAAGAATCGTGAATGGGTTCAGTGTTTCCGACAAGGTGAAAAAAGATGTGCTGGCTGTCTATAGCCTGATCGCGGAAGCGGAAAGCAATGCCCACGGACGTCCGGTGGAAGAGATTCATTTCCATGAGGTCGGCAGTCTTGATGCGATCACGGATGTGACCGGTGTCTGCGTATTGATGGACATGATCGGTGCGGACAAAGTGATTGCCTCACCGGTTGCTCTTGGCAGCGGATTTGTGCGCTGTGCTCATGGCGTACTGCCTGTGCCGACACCGGCCACCGCTTATATTCTCAAAGGTGTTCCGACTTATGCGGGAAGAGAGAAGGGTGAATTGTGCACTCCGACCGGAGCCGCATTGCTGAAATATTTTGTGAATTCATTTGAGACCATGCCTGTCATGGCGGTTGAGAAGACCGGCTATGGCATGGGAATGAAGGATTTTGCGACTGCCAACTGCGTGCGCGCCTTTGTCGGAGAGACACAGGGACAGTCCAGAATCAAGGAACTGGTATGCAATCTTGATGATGAAAGCCCCGAAGCGATCGGTTTCGCCATGGATGAACTGTTTGCGGCCGGTGCGCTGGATGTCTATATCACACCGGTTCATATGAAGAAAAACCGCCCGGGTGTCGTCTTCACATGCATGTGCAGGGAAGCGGATGCGGATCGTATGATGGAACTCATGTTCCGCCATCTGACCACTCTGGGAATCCGTGAATACACCTGTGAAAGACACGGCATGAGGAGAACTGAAACAGTTCTTGAAACATCGTTCGGACCGGTGCGGCTGAAACGTTCGGAAGGCTTCGGAACCGTCCGCGAGAAACTGGAATATGAGGATCTTGCGAAGATTGCGCGTGAAACAGGCCGCAGTATTGAGGATATCCGCGCAGCCGTAACAGAAGAATACAGGAAAAAAGGTGATTTATGACAGTAATTAAAAACGGTCTGATCTTTGATGCCGTGCATCGTGATCCGTATTATGCTGATATTCTGATCAGGGACGGAAAGATCGCGGACATCGGAAGTGATTTCAGCGATGATGATGTCATCGATGCATCATGCAGGAATATTTATCCCGGCTTTGTTGAGGCGCATTGCCATCTTGGCCTGGATGGCTATGGCATCGGCGTCGAAGGCAAAGATTACAATGAGCTTGGCGACATCTGCACACCGCAGATGCGGGCAATCGATTCTTTCAATCCGTTTGATCCTTCCGTCGGATTTGCCGCAAAGGGCGGTGTCACAACCGTGGCAACCGGCCAGGGCAGCTCCAATGCGATCGGCGGAACATGGATCGCGGTCAAAACAACCGGCATCAGCGTGGATGAGATGATCATCCGCGATCCGGTCGCGATGAAGTGCGCACTGGGCGAGAATCCCAAGCGCTGCTATCGTGACAAAGGAAATTCCGCCCGTATGTCCACGGCGGCTGTCATCCGCAATATGCTGTTTACGGCCAGGGATTACATGGCCAGAAAACAGGCGGCAAACGGTGATGTCACAAAAATGCCGAAGTTTGACTACAAATGCGAGGCGATGATTCCGGTATTGAAGAAGGAAATCCCGCTCAAGGTTCATGCCCATCAGGCAAATGATATTCTCACCGCAATCCGCATCGCGAAGGAATTCGATCTGAACATGACTCTTGAACATGTCACTGAGGGCCATCTGATCGCCGATGAGCTGGCTGCCAACAGTCAGTACATGATGGCGGTCGGTCCGACCCTGACCCATGCGACCAAGTTCGAAGTCCGCAACAAGACATTTGAAACACCGGGTATTCTCGCAAAGAAAGGCTGCCATGTGTCGATCATCACCGACTCACCGGTCATTGAACAGCAGTATCTGCCTTTATGCGCAGGATTGGCGGTCAAGTGCGGCATGGATGAATTCGATGCATTAAAGGCAATCACCATCAACGCGGCGGAACATATCGGTGTTGAAAACCGGGTCGGCTCCATTGCCAAGGGCAAGGATGCGGACATCGTCATCGTCAACGGTTCGTGCTTTGACAGCACTTCGGAAATTGAAACCGTGCTGATCGACGGCAGAAGAATCTGAATATCTGAAACGGAAACAAAGACGGGTCTGCATGCAGGCCCGCCTTTTTAAGTGTTCAGTTTTTTGATGCATGGTTGTATGATTGTTATGTTACTGGGGAGTAAATATTTATGCCTGAACTGATCAAGCCCGAACGGAGTGAACTTTCTTTCCGCAGAAAGATGCTCGAGAACACGCATACAATGAGCTGGCTGGGTCACACGGTTTCCTTTCCGAAGGAAAAGTGGGACTGCTTTTACCGGAAAAATGTCATGGCAGATCCGGATGAGAGGTTTTACCGTCTGATTTACTGCCCCGGCTGCAACGATTTCGTCGGCTCGATTTCATGGATGCTGAACCGCGAAACCGGCCGGTATGAGATGGAGCTTCTGATTGATGCGAGCAGACGTTTGTGCGGCTATGGCAGATGGGCGCTCGGCGCATTGAAAAATGCTGCGAAAAAACAGGGCATCTCATCATTATGGGTGCGTATTTCCAAATCCAACACCGCATTTGAATTTCTGGAAAAGTACGGTTTTGTCAGGGCTGAGGAAGACGAGTCATCTTACCTTGAATTCTGCGAACTGTAAATGACGATATCTGAGTGACACAGAATAAAACCTCTCATGAGTGAACATGATGAATGATCGTGTTCATTTGCTGAGAGGTCTTTTGTTATTGCGGATCCGGTTGGATGACGACTTCGGTTCCGTTATGGAAGCTCCATGCATACAGTTCAATCTCGGCGTCCGGATAGAATGAATGCATGACATCCTTGTAGGTGTTGAGCTGCGGCCCGTATTCTTCCGCGATTTCCTCCGGTTTCAGACGGTCCGTCTTGAAATCGATGACGATGATCTTTTCCGGACTGACTGCCGCAAAGTCGATCGTTCCGTTGATGCGGGCGGTGCTGCTTTCGTAATAGAACGGATATTCCTTATGAATCTCCATGGACTGCGCACGTTTGTACAGGTCGCTGTGACCGAAGACATAGAGATCATGGATGGCCTTGTCAGGCAGGGAGGGATCGGCAACCGAGCGGATCAGTTCTTCCGTCCATTCACGATCATCCGGCATATCCTCACATGCCTTGTGCATGAGGGTTCCGTAATTCGATCCGCCTGTATTCTTTCCCGTGAAGGAAGGCAGATGCGGTGTGCCCGAAGGATTCAGGGTTTCGCTTCTGGATTTTTCCAGGGAGCTCGGGGTTCTGATTTCCGGCAGGATCTGCGGTTCAAAGCCCAGCCGGGGAAGTTCTGTATTTTTCTGCGGGCGTGTCTGTTCGCTCAGATAATGATATCTTTGGGCATCTTCTGTATGCACAACATGCTCAACCTTGAACAGACCGTTCTCATTGATGATGCTCTCATGATCCAAAGCGGCGGTAATCAATCCGGTGATGCCTTTGCGTTTGGCGGGAAGCGCTGCGTCAATCACTGGGACATAAGCTTCTTCCGCATCTTCCGTGTCAACGATGATCAGCTGTGCCCTGGCTCTGGTGACTGCCACATAAAGCAGACGGGTGAATTCATCGAGATCTTCCATGTCGTTGCGGTTTTCGATCACCAGCCTCTGAATGGTGGGCAGGGCAATCCGGTATTTCATATCAATGTCACGGATACCGAGCATGAATTCGTCATCGATGATCACCGGGTCAGATCCGTCTGAGAATCTGTTTCCGCCGGTTCCCCAGAGGAATACGATCTTGTACTGCAGTCCTTTGGAATGGTGGATGGTGGTGACCGTGACAACATCATCGCCTTTGCCGGTGGTGACCGCCTCGGAGGAGTTTTCAGCTTCGCCGATTTCCATTTCATGGATCAGATCACTCAATGAGCCAAGATCCGCCGATACGCAAAGATCGAACAGATAATCAAAATTGGCCTGATCTTTGACGGGCAATGCGTCATAGAAAGCAACCGGTCCGTCATGGCCGTCCACGCTCAGCGGTGTATTGGCAATGGCACTCAACAGCGCCTGCAGACCATATTCGCGCATAATGAAGCGGTATTCATCAAACAGCTGCGCCACCTCATGATTGGTTTCATAGACGCCTTCGGAAAGACTCTTCGCGTTTTTCTTCGCGGCGGCGAGCTGTTCATCACTGTAAGCGAACAGCGGTCCGGTAAGAACCCCGCACAGGGCGATTTCATCATACGGATCGCGCATCACTTTGGAGATGGCGAGGATATCCCGGCAAAGATCCGACTGGAAGAAGCCTTCGTGGGCATCGATGTCATAGGGAATATGGAAGCGGTCAAATACGCCTCTTAAGACAATCTGGTCGCCATGGCTTCTGGACAGAACCGCGAAATCGGAGAAGCGCAGCTGCCCGTGCGATTCTTCAATCATCTGACAGATTTTCTGCGAGATGAAGGAGGCTTTGTTATTTTTGATCTCTGAAGCGGGCAGCCTCACCTTTTTCCCGTCATCTCCGGTTTCCTCCTCGTTTTCCAGAAGATACAGCTTCACCGCCGGCTCATCCGTGATCACATTCTGGCCGGCTGTGCCGATGTCGACGTGATCTTCATCGCCGTATGTGTCGCGGCTGCCGGGCACATTCATGATTCTCTCAAACAGCAGATTGGTGAAATCCACCACACCCTTGTCCGAGCGGTAATTGTAGTGCATATGGAACACGGCATTGGCATCGTCACTCATCATATTGCGCATCAGTTCAGGCTTGGCCTGACGGAAGCGGTAGATCGACTGCTTGACATCGCCCACCCGGAAGACGGGCACATTGCGGTCCGCCTTGGCAATGGTTGTGAGAATCGTATCCTGAAGAAAGCTGGTGTCCTGGAATTCATCGATCATGATTTCATCAAAGGAATGATTCAGCCTTCTGGCAATGCGGCCGTTCTGTGCGGTGAGAATCTCAAGCGCATAGCGCTCCATGTCGGAGAAGTTCATGCAGATGAGCTCCTCTTTCATTTTCCTGAACATTGCGGCTGTATTTTCACACAGTGTCACAAGCGTGCTGACGATCTTTGCCTGATATTCCGAATTGGCCGCAAAGGATGACTGTTCATAGCTGATCTCAAGAAGCTTAGAGATCTTTTCGTTCATCATCTCACGGCTTGCGGCAGCCTGCGGATCTGCGGGCTTCGGTGTCTTCTGAACGGCTGCCTCCTTGATCAGGGAAAGATAGCCGTCATAGTCCTGCTGTTCAATGCATGTCAGGGCATGATTGAGAAGATTGATGATCGGAATGATCAGTTCCGGTTTCAGTTTCTTGTCCGGCTCCTCATCGATCACAACCTTGATATTCAATGCGCTGTTCAAAGCCGCTGTGCAGTTTTCACGCAGAATATCGAACCATTCGTTCCGGATGAAATCAGGCAGCTGTCTGATGGAAGTAAACTTCTGATAAGTGCTGCGGCATTTTTCATACCAGGCGGAAGGATCGACCGCGGCTGAGGCATGAAGATTGACTGTTTTGACAATTTCGTAGAGTCTTTCATAATCCTGCGGACGCGGAGAGAAGTATTCGCATAAGCGCAGAATTTCCTCAAACCCTTCCGCATCCGATGCCATCGCATTGAGCGCGCGGCGGAATGCCTCATGCTGGATCTGTTCATTTCTGCCTTCGCTGAGAATGTTTGCGGCAGTGGCGGGATTGAGCCCGATGACTGTGCAGAAGCGCTGGATGATGGTCAGGCAGTAGGCGTCGATCGTTGTGATATCCGCATTCGCAAGCAGGGAAATCTGGGTGTCGATATACGCTGTCTCTTCGGGATCATCCGCCGCTGTGCGCAGGTCATGGAACTGTTTGGAAAGTCTGTTTTTCATTTCCTGGGCAGCCGCGGCAGTAAAGGTCAGCGCAAGAATCCTGTCCACGCTGATTCTGTCTTCCATGCAGCGCTTGAGAATGCGGGCAACCAGAACCATCGTCTTGCCGGCGCCGGCACTGGCTCCGACCACGATGTCTTTTCCGCTGTTTTCCAGAATGATGTCTTGCTGATAGGAATCAAACATTGAAATATCTGTTTTCATTTTGCTTTCTTCCTTTCTTCAGCGAGCTGACCGGTATAGATTTCTTCCGCTTTGCGCTCTTCGCCATGATAGCGGCAGATGCCTTTGTAATCACAGTATGTGCAGGCGCCGCTGACCGGCGAGACATCGATCACAGGCGTTCCGGCTTCATTTTCACCGGTGAGGTTTGCATAAAAGTATTCATAGAGGGTATCCAGACATTCGCGGATCCTCTCATAAATGTATTTTTTCTTTGTGCCCGCGACATATCTGCCTTCACTGTCAATCGCGTCGGTGCGTTCGGTGAACGTCCAGCCTGAAAGCTGTCTGCTTTTCACCATAAGGTCATGCATGGCCTGCTCATCATTGCGCAGATCGTTCTCGCTCAGTTTCCATGTGGAGCGGTTGACGGAAGCAGCTTTGGCATCGGTGATATTGTCGGCGGACAAAGAGAAGTAATACGTTCCCGCAGGTGTGATTTCCTCCTGGCTGCCCATCTCATCCATCGCCGCGATCAGATAGGTCAGCAGCTGCAGCTGCTGGCCGGCCTTCACACTGGAAGGACTCAATGTCTTCGAGGAGGATTTGTAATCGAGGATTTCAATCATATGATTGAGCGGATCCTTTGAAATCCGGTCAATGGTGCCGTTGAGGCGGACATGTTCACTGATCGGGAAGCGGCGGAAGGTGAGCTCTGCCGCATGGGGCACAAAGGTCGTGCTGTTTTCATATTCCGCCAGGAATTCAGCTGTTTTTCTCAGAGAGGAAACCATTCTCTCTTCGGAAAGGGAAATCCTCACGGTGTCATTGGGATTGGCAATCCGCAAAGCTTCAAAGTACGGACTGATCAGCTCACGGATTCTTTCTTCGCTCAGATGAAGCGCATAGTCCGGATCCGCTGTTCCGTCTTCATTGAAGACAGCTTTTTCCATGACTGCGTGCTGCCATGTGCCGGCACTGTCCGCGCTCAGATCCGGTGTCTGCGGTTTTCTGACATAAAGACCGGATGCCAGGAAATAACGGTAAGGGCAGCGGAACCAGCTCTCGATTGAACTGATCGAACCGCTGACATAAGGTTTGCCGTCCTCATCCTCACGGACAAACAGATCCTTCGCACTCTCTGTGCTGAGGACATGGGCGGTATTTCGTTTCTGACTGCAGGAATCCAGCTGCCAGCGCTCTGACTTTGCATAGCGGTCCAGTTCAAAGGCGCTGATCAGTTCACGTCCCTGATAATCATTGGTGGCATATGAGAAGATCAGCTCATCCGTGCAGCTGTGCTCAATCCAGCTCAGCTGGGAAAGATAGGCTTTCTGTCTTTCATCCAGACCGGGGAAGCCTTTGACTCTTCTGACATAGGTTTCATCAAACACACCGCCAAGCGGCGCAAATCCGGGATAGGATTTTCCGCTGCATCCCAGCACATAGGTGTTTTCTTTCGGAATCACGGGATGGGTGAGATCGGTCACGGTGCAGAAGTCACTGACAAGTCTGTGTGAGGAAGCTGAGGCGGTTTCAATGATTTCCGCAAAGAAGAGGACATCCTCATCGCTTTCGATCAGATCAATGCAGTCCTGCAGTTCACTGAGGATATGGCGGCCTGCGGACAGTTCGGTGCTGTTTGCCAACAATGGCGAAACACTGAGAATTTCATAGGCATTGATCAGCTTCTGTTTCGCATCCGTGCATTCACACAGAAGGTCGATCGAGTCCTGGATTGTTTCGAAATAATCCGCTGCCCGCCGCTCCAGTTTCGTATATACGGTGACCGGATCACGGCCGAGCACTTTTTCAGGATCGTATTTGCCGGACTGTGTTTTCGCATAGGCAGCCGCGTATTCTTCCGCCTTCTGAGGCGCTTTGATGTCATCGAGCACCTGGCTTAAAAAATCAAGCAGATCCTCATCGCAATGATATCGGAAAGCCTGCGCTGCAATGGCATTGAGCAGATGATCGCTGTCTTTGAAGACAGACAGCCGGGCCAGTGCGCTGAAAGCTTTCGGCAGGGCGACGCTGTGATGCGCATTTGTCCATGAGAACGGAATGCGGTAGCGCTCAAACACCTGGCGCAATACCGGCAGCTGGGAGGCCGCATTGCATAACACGACGGTGCACGGTTTTTCATTGCGGCAGATATACTGTGCGCATCCTTCGATTTCCATTCTTGTGCTTAACGCATGTCTGCGCAGGATTGCGGAAGGGTTCTGATCAAAATAAGATAAGGTTTTCATGCCCCGGGCTTTGAGCGTATTCATGACGGTATATGTGAAATAATCATTCTCAAAGCTTTCCGCCGCTTTGACGTTTGAGGCGAGGATCGCATCCATGGATTCCTCCAGTTTCGCGGCTGTCTTTTTTTCTTTCAGATCCAGTGACATTGCGGCTCTTACGATTTCCCGCAGCTGTTTCTCATTCTCATCCTGCGCGGGCAGATTATCGGCATCCAGATTCCATAAGGCCATCTGCTTTGCAAAGGAAAGAACCTCGCTGTAAAAGGAGGGGAAGGCAAACATCTTCTGATATTCCGGATACTGATCCGCGTCTTTGCGCAGCTGCTTTGCCAGTTTCAGAATCAGAACGGTGTCATTTTCGGCTTCGGCGTCATTCAGAAGCCGGTTCAGACTGAGTATTTCAAGGCCTTCGGCGGATTCTCCTCTGACGGCCATATCATGAAAGATCATCTCTTTCATATATTCGTGTGCAATCAGTTTTGTCATGGCTTCATCTTATCATTTTCCCTGTGCATTTTTCAGCCCACCTTCTGATGAGGAAATGCAAAATTAGTTGCATTCACGAATTGTTTTTCTTTTTACAAATGACATATGGAGTTAATATATACTAGTCGTTATGACTGCCCGCATATGCGGCATGGAGGGAAAGGAAATGAAAAAGATTCTGATTCCGGTGCTCAGCGCCTTTATGGTGCTGTCTGCGGCCGGATGTTCCGGAAGCACCGCATCCGGAACGTACACTCCCGGCACCTACACCGGCACCGGTAAATCCGATGCCCTGGGCCACACAATCACTGTTGATGTCACTGTATCAGCGGACAAGATTGAGAAGATTGAGATCAAGGAGGAAGACTTTGATTTCGATCAGCCGTATGATACCGTGCCTCAGGCTGTTATCGATGCCAACTCAACCGAAGGCATCGACAGCGTCAGCGGCAGCACTGAAACATCCGCTGCCCTGATTGATGCCATCAACAATGCGCTCGCACAGGCAAAGGGAGAAGGCGGTGAGGAACAGACAGGCAACGTTCCTGTCACTTACACAGCCGGCACTTACACAGGACATGGCGAAGGCTACAACGGACCGATGGAAGTCAAGGTCACATTCACTGACGATGCGATTGAGACCATCGAGCTGGTCAGCTCCGTTGAAACCGAGCATGTCGGAACACCTGCATTTGACATTCTTTCGAATGACATCGTAAACGCAAACGGTACCGGCGTTGACAATGTCAGCGGCGCAACCTTCACATCCGCAGGCTTCAAGGCTGCCATCAATGATGCGGCTGAGCAGGCTGGCGCTTCCGATCTCGACGGTTTCAAGAAGAACACTGTTGAAGTTGTCGCGGAAGATCCGATCGATGAAACCTATGACGTCGTGGTTGTCGGCGCAGGCGGAGCCGGTATGGCTGCCGCAGCCCAGGCTGCCCAGGACGGCAATACCGTTCTCGTGATTGAGGAAAATGCTGAAATCGGCGGAAACACACTCGTTTCCGGCGGCCAGTATCAGTCTGTCATGCCTTATCTTTGCTGGGAACCTGAAAATCCCGATGCAACAAAGGGCACAAAGTATGACGGTACTGAATGGGACAAGCAGATGGCTCCGGCCAGCACACTGGATGAGCTGAAGATCATCGCCGAATGGAGCGAAGAGCCGTTTGATGAAGATTATTACAAGGATCATGAATTCGTTGCCGGCGATACAGCCGAACTCTCAAAGCATGGTGTCCATGCGGAATATCTGCCGACACTGCAGGCTCTGAAAAAGGAAATCAAGCCGTATCTGGAATGGGCTGAACCGAAGGTTGAGGCAGGAGCTGCCGAGATCACTCTGTTCTCCACACTGAACCTTCATATCTTCCAGACATATTATGGCGGACTTCGTCCGACTGCTGATATGAGCGAATGGATATACGGTGACTATGATCTGGTTTCCCAGTTCATCACTGACGGCCAGGATCTCAAGCCCTGGCTTGAAGAACAGGGCGGCAAGTTCAACGAAAACCAGCAGACCCTGATCGGTGCTCTCTGGTACAGAGAAAACGAATTCGCCGGCGCTGTCATTGACGGTAAAGAATATCCGGGCAGATGGGGCACATATTTCATGGCTCCTCAGCACACACTTCTTGAAACATCCCCGACTGCCGCTGACAACAGAATCCTCCTCAGAACAAAGGCGGAAAGCCTGATTGTTGAGGATGGCAGAGTCACAGGTGTCAAGGGAACCATGTACAACGGCACAGAGGTCACAGCGCATGCCAACAAGGGTGTCATTCTGGCAACCGGCGGCTTCGCAGCCAACATTGACATGGTCATCGAGAACAACCAGTACTGGTCAGAAGAATACCTGACAAAGTCCACCAAGACAACAAACCGCAGCTCTCTGCAGGGTGACGGTATCGTAATGGCTGAGACAGCAGGCGCTGCCACAACCGGTATGAACTTCACACAGCTGATGCCGATCTCCTGGGTTGACAACGGCAACCTCGCATTCGGCGCAGGCAACTACGCAGTCTGGATCAACCCTGAAACAGGCAAGCGTTTCGTTGACGAGACAAGTGAGCGTGACGTTCTTTCCCTGGCTGAATTCAGAAACGGTATGGAAGTCAACGGCACAAAGGGTGTCTTCGTTGAAATCTACAACAAGGAACAGCCGCTGCCCGCTCCTGTACAGCTTGGCGAGGAAGACTTCGAAGGCAGATATTACACAACCACAATCGATAAGCTCGGCGAACTCTTTGAAAAGCTCGGCGTCAAGGCTGATCCGGCTGTTGTCAGGCAGACCATTGAGGACTATGACAAGTGCGTTCTGAGCAACACAAAGGCTGAGGATTATCCGGATGTCAAGAAGACAGCCGCTTCCAGACCGGTCGGCAACTGTGAGAAGGACGCTGACGGCAAGTGGGATGAAAGCACATATGACCTCGACGGCGCACAGCTCAGAGTCCGTCTGATGGCTCCGTCCACACACCACACAATGGGCGGTGTCAAGGTTGACACAGAGCGTCATGTGCTCGATGCCGAAGGCAATGTGATTGAAGGCCTCTATGCGGCAGGTGAAGTCACCGGCGGCATTCACGGCGGCAACAGACTCGGCGGAAACGCGATTGTTGAAATCTTCGTATCCGGCCGTACCGCTGCCAAGGCAGTCACAGCTGACAACAAGTAATTTCAGAATTACCAAAGGACAGATCCGGAAATCTCCGGATCTGTTTTTGTTTTGAGCGAAAAAGAAAAGACCGCCCCGCAAAGGCGGCAAATGTCTATGGCGTTTGTCAGCTTTTCTTTGCGAGAATGCGGATCAGGAAGATCAGAATACAGATGAGTGCACAAAGCACTGAAAATGCGCTGAACACGGACAATCCGGCTATGATCCGATAAATCTGATTCAGATGAGGGATAGTGCCGAAGATACATTGCTCAGAAGTGCTGAATGCAAGAACCGCTGTAAGATTCAGGATGAAATGCGTCAGAATGGACCAGCGGATTTTTCCGGTGAAATGAAAGACCGCACCGGCAATCAGACCGAACAGGAATGTGTAGACAAACTGACCGATATTGCGGTGCCATAATCCGAACATGAATGAGGAAATGATGATGGCAGCCCATGAAGGCATGTGTGCGGAAAGATGATGCTGGATCAGACCGCGGAAGGCGGTTTCCTCAATCAGCGGGGCTAGTACAAGAGAGATCAGACACATGGATGAGGACGATGCCAGCGTATGACAGAAGTGATCCACCATCGTGACAGCCGAAGGCAGAAAGGCATTCAGGATTGCCAGCAGACAGGCCGAGGCTGCCGTGACAATCACACCGGCTGCTGTGCATACCCCAAATCTGATCAGAAAGAGCGTGAACGGCGCTTTTTTCTTTTGCCGCGATTCTGTGACTGATGTGATGCATATGGTGCTCAGCAGACAGACCGGTGTCAGCAGCGGATAGATCAGATTGCAGAATTTCACAAAACCGCTGACATTCAGGGGAGGATGATTCACCGAAAACCAGACCGGAATCCAGGTGATGCTGCCGCACATCAGAATAACGCCTGCGATGATACAGACTGTCGCGGCACATGTGTACAGCCGGGCAGTTTTTCTGTTTTGCAAAGAGGATTGCATCGCATCGGGAATGATGCGTGTGATGAGATGAGCCAGAAACAGAAACGGCGCAAGGTGCAGATAAACAGATACAGATGAAAAATAAACGGGATCAAGGAAAGCCTCTGCCGCATGCAGATACGAAAAATCAGCGACCCGGTAAAACGGATATATGCGGTTCCAGTAACAGACCGCAAACAGCAGCCACAGCGCACACAGAATCAGAACAAGTGCGCCTCTGATGATTTTTGGAAGGTTGATTTTCTGCTTTGCACTCATGGCTGAACTCCTTTAAGCAATCATAATCTTTTTCCATGCCGCATGTACAGAGGCAGCCTTCAGGGTTATAGATTCAGACTATTACAGAGGATCCAGCAGCTGTATTGGCGCTTTTTCTTAACATGAATGAAAATGAGAGTGCGAAAGGAAATCACATTATGAAGCATAAAACATTGACGCTCCCGAAACTTCTGCATGGCCGAATGTGAAACAGGCAAAAGAAGGAATCAATCAAAAAAATGCATAAGAAAGAAGGAGAAAGAAAATGACAGATATCAGAAATCCGCAGAACTGGAGTCTTGAAACAAAACAGCTTCACATCGGCCAGGAACAGGCTGATCCCGCCACTGACGCAAGAGCAGTGCCGATTTACGCAACCGCATCCTATGTGTTCCATGATGCGCAGCATGCGGCTGACCGTTTCGGTCTGAGAGATGCCGGCAATATCTACAGCCGTCTCACCAATCCGACCGTGGAGATCTTCGAAAAAAGAATTGCCGCTCTCGAAGGCGGAAGCGCGGCTGTGGCCGCAGCCAGCGGAGCTGCCGCAATCACATATACATTCCAGGCGCTCGCAAAGGCGGGCGAACACATCGTCGCTTCCAAAACCATTTATGGCGGCACATACAATCTGCTGGCCCATACACTGCCGCTGAATGCCGGCATTGAAACGACCTTCGTGGATCCCGATGAGGAAGGATCGTTCGAAAATGCGATCCGTGAGAATACCAAAGCGATTTTCATTGAAGCGCTTGGAAATCCGAATTCCAACCTGATTGATATTGAGGCTGTGGCATCCATCGCTCACAGACACGGCATTCCGCTCGTGATTGACGCCACCTTTGCCACACCGGTGCTGATCAGACCGATTGAATATGGTGCGGACATCGTTGTGCACTCAGCCACCAAGTTCATCAACGGACACGGAACCGCGATCGGCGGCGTGATCGTTGAAGCGGGAAAGTTTGACTGGAAGGCTTCCGGCAGATATCCGTGGATTTCCGAACCGAACCCGAGCTATCATGGCATATCATTCGCGGATGCGGTCGGACCGGCTGCCTTTGTGACATATATCCGTGCGATTCTGTTAAGGGATACCGGCGCAACACTTTCGCCGTTTGCGGCATTCCTGTTCCTGCAGGGATTGGAAACCCTGTCGCTGCGTGTGGAAAGACATACGGAAAACGCATTGAAGATTGTGGATTATCTGGCCAGGCATCCGCAGGTTGAGGCGGTTCATCATCCCTCGCTTCCTTCGGAACCGTCCCATGCGCTTTATGAGAAATATCTGCCGGCAGGGGGCGGATCGATCTTCACCTTTGAGATCAAAGGAGATGATGAGACGGCAAAGAAATTCATCGACAATCTGCCGATCTTCTCCTTGCTTGCCAATGTCGCGGATGTGAAATCCCTGGTCATTCATCCGGCCAGCACAACCCATTCCCAGCTGAGTGAGGAAGAGCTGCTGGATCAGGGCATCCGTCCCAATACCATCCGTCTTTCCGTCGGTATTGAAAAGATCGATGATCTGATTGCAGCTCTGGATACAGCCTTCGCAGCCATCGCGTAAATAGTTGTGTTTATGGGCATGCCGGTTTTCCGGCATGTCTTTTTTCATGCATGAAAAGAACCATAAGACTGTTTCTTTGCGGAAACGTCCATTGACCCCACCGGCGCAATCATGAAGAATGAAAGTGAGGTAAAAAATATATGGAATATCTGAATAACAATACCGTCAAAGACATACAGATCGCTTATATCGGCGGCGGCAGCCGCGGCGGGCGGCCGCCATCTGGCCGAATTCATGCCCGGTGATGAATATCTGAAAGATCCGGATACCGCGCACAGCTGAGATTTCACCCTGACTCCGGTGTCATGGCGCAAAAATGATCTTGAAAAGCGTCTGGCAAGAAGCGAAAGACTCTATACACATGAGGAGGAGATTCCTCTGAAGGCAACCGGTGAGGAGGGCGTTCTGCTCATCAAGGCATTGCTTGGTCTGGAAAGAGTGATTTCCAATGTCAATCTGCCCAACAGTGCTTTGCAGATTGAGAATCTTCCAAAGAGTGCCGTGGTTGAAACCAATGCCGTCTTCTCACGCAATTCCGTGCGTCCCGTGGCCGCCGGAAAAATGGATGAGCAGCTGAAAGCGCTGATTGTGCCCCATACGGACAATCATGAAAGAATCCTCAAAGCTTCACTGGATGCGATGAAGGGTGAGAATATGGAGGAATGTCTCGAGCTTGTTGTGAAGTCGTTCATGCTTGATCCGCTGGTGAAGGGCCATCATCCTTCCGAAGAAGAGGTCTGTGCTCTTGTGAAGGACATGATCGCCGCAACTATGAAATATCTTCCCGAAACCTGGAAACAGGTGATCTGAATATGAAAAGAAGGGGCTGTTAAAAAACCTCCAGTAAATACTGGAAGTTAAACAGCTCCTTTTTTCTTGTATTTGTAAGATGATTTAGCTTTCTGATTCACAGATTTT
>CACWLH010000016.1 GCA_902761625.1 uncultured Erysipelotrichaceae bacterium | reverse complement strand
AAGATATTTTACCAAAACAGGCTCTGGGTTCGATTCCCAGAGCCGTTTTTACTCTTTTTAGAAGAAAAGGAGCTGTCTTTCCTTCCGATTTTTCATCGGTGGTTTTTTAACAGCCCCTTTTTGTTATGGATGAAGTTTTTATTCACTGCGCTTTTTCATGTAATTGTAAGCAGACAGCGCCACCGGAATCAGCATGATTCCAGCTCCCAGAAGCGCGACTGAGCGGGCGCCAAGGCTGTCCATCATCACACCGCTGTAAAGCAGTGCGATAATACCGGCAAAGCTTCCGTACATCGCATCAGAGAGTGAATGGGCTGTGTTTTTCAATGAGCCGGTCACCGACTTTTCGGTGATTTCACGCATTGTCGGCAGCATCAGTCCATAGCTCACATTGTTGAATACCGTGCCGAGAATCACCATCGCCGGACCGGATGCGGTGAAAATCAGAACCATGGTGATCAGTTCGCACACGCTCATCAGAAGCAGTCTGAGCGCGGACGGAATGACTCTGAGATTTCCGGAGATGAAGATGAACACCGCCTGCACCATGACGCCGATGAAGGAATCAAGACCAAGGATTGACACATCTCCTCCAACGCTGGAGATGATGACTGTTTTCAGATTGTTGATCGGTGAGACGGCAATACCGGTGGTGAAGAGAATCACCAGCAGAAACATATAAGGTCTGATTTTGAACAGCCCCGCGGGACTGCTTTTTTCTTTGACGGCAGCGGGACGCACTTCGTAGGGCTCTTCCTTTGTGATCAAAGCCATGAAGAGAACCAAAGCGGCGGAAATGCTGAAGGCAAACGGCATGACAATATAGCCGAGCCGGTTGATCAATTGTCCCATCACCAGCATCATCAGCGCAAATCCGGCAGAGCCAAGCGATCTCGCCCGGCCATAGACGGAAGCGTCGCGGTTGAAGCTTCTCAGCATCCAGGAATCCAGATTGGAGCCAAGCGGCGCAAACAGGAAGCCGGCCGGCGGATACATGCATGCGGCGATCCAGACGTTTTTCTGAGCTGTGAAATAGATTGCCATGGCAACCAGAAGAGTTGCCGCAAACGCGAAAATGAATACTTTCCGGTTGGTTTTCAGACGGTCGCACATGCTTCCCCAGAAAAAGGCGCCGACAAATGAAAGTCCCATATATGTCGCCAGCATGATTGACAATGCCGTGCTGTTAAGCCCGCAGGCAAGCAGATATGTGGATGTGTATCCTGCAAAAGCAGCGATAAACGCCCAGTAGAGCGCTTCAAGAACGGCAAATTTCGTAAAGGTTTTCGCGTCAACAATGTTCATAGATGTTTTCTCCGCGGATATCTTAACGTATCACAATTCGCTCTTCAACCCAAATGATGGCATGTGTTCATATCTGCATGTCTGATCCGATTAATCAGTATTTTTTATCGAATCTTTCATGCATTGTCAGTATAATATGAAAGACAAAACAGCTAAGGAGGCTGCCTATGTTCAGAATTGTTAAGAAAGAAGTCCTCGCGCCCAACATCTATCTCATGGATGTGGAGGCTCCGCGCATTGCGAAACATGCCCTGCCCGGCCAGTTTCTGATTGTACGTGCCGATGATGACGGAGAGCGTATTCCCCTGACCATCTGCGATTACGATGCAGAAAGCGGTATTGTTCAGATTGTATTCCAGGCAATCGGCGCGGATACGCACAGAATGGCAAAACTGGAAACCGGCGACTGCTTTGCCGATATGGTCGGCCCGCTGGGAAGACCGAGCGATCTGTGTGAGATTCCTCTTGAAGATTTGAAAAAGATGAAGATCTGCTTCATTGCCGGCGGTGTCGGAACCGCTCCGGTATACTGCCAGCTGAAATGGCTCAAAAACAACGGCGTCAATGTTGACTGCATCCAGGGTGCCCGCACAAAGGACATCATCATCCTTGAGGATGAGATGAGAGCGGTCAGCGACCTGCACATCTGCACAGATGACGGCTCTTACGGCATCAAGGGAAATGTATGCGTTGCCCTTGAGCAGCTGATCAATGAAGGAAAACAGTTTGACAGAGTCGTCGCGATCGGCCCGATGATCATGATGAAGTTTGTATGCCAGCTGACAAAGAAGCTGGATATCGAAACCATCGTTTCCATGAACCCGATTATGGTCGACGGCACCGGCATGTGCGGCGCCTGCCGTCTGATGGTCGGCGGCCAGGTGAAATTCGCCTGTGTCGACGGTCCGGAATTCGACGGACACCTGGTTGACTTTGATCAGGCAATGCAGAGAATGAAGCTTTACAAGAATGAGGAAACCCGCCTGCTTCTCAGGGAACAGGAAGGTGAAAGCCATCATGGCGGATGCGGCAACTGCTAACAGCGGAAAGGAAACAATGATATGACAATGGATATGATGAAAAAAGTTCCTGTCCGTGAACAGGACCCGAAAGTCAGAGCTGCCAATTTTGACGAAGTATGTCTCGGTTATAACAAAGAGGAAGCCGAAGCGGAAGCCCAGCGCTGCCTCAACTGCAAACGCCCCTTCTGCGTGCAGGGGTGCCCTGTCTCCATTGATATTCCCGGCTTCATCGCAAAAGTCAAGGAAGGCGATGTCGAAGGTGCTTACAACGTGATCAGCCAGTCCAGCGCCCTGCCTGCCATCTGCGGCCGTGTATGCCCGCAGGAATCGCAGTGTGAAGGCAAGTGCGTCAGAGGTATCAAAGGCGAAGCCGTTTCGATCGGCAAGCTGGAAAGATATGTTGCGGACACCGCCCGTGAAATGGGCATCCGTCCGACTGTCACCGCAGAGAAAAAAGGAAAGAAAGTGGCTGTCATCGGTTCCGGTCCGGCCGGTCTTACCTGCGCGGGCGATCTGGCTCGAATGGGCTATGATGTCACCATCTTCGAAGCCCTCCACAAAGCCGGCGGCGTTCTGGTTTATGGTATTCCCGAATTCCGTCTGCCCAAGGATGCGGTCGTTGAAAAGGAAATTGAAAATGTCAAAGCGCTCGGCGTGAAAATCGAAACCGACGTCGTCATCGGCAAATCCGTCACCATTGACGGTCTGATGAAAGACGAAGGCTATGATGCAGTCTTCATCGGCAGCGGTGCCGGTCTGCCCCGCTTCATGAACATTCCCGGCGAACAGGCCATGGGCGTCTTCAGTGCCAATGAGTATCTGACCCGTTCCAACCTGATGAAAGCATTCCGTGAAGATTCCAGAACTCCGATCATGCGTGCAAAGAAAGCGGTCGTGGTCGGCGGCGGAAACGTTGCCATGGATGCGGCGAGAACCGCTCTTCGTCTTGGCGCGGAAGTCCATATCGTCTACAGAAGAAGCGAAGCTGAACTGCCCGCCAGAAAAGAGGAAGTCGAACATGCCAAGCAGGAAGGCATCATCTTCGATCTGCTCACCAATCCGGTTGAAATCCATGCCGATGAAAACGGCTGGGTCAAGGGCATCACATGCATCAGAATGGAACTCGGTGAACCGGATGCCTCCGGCAGAAGATCCCCTGTTCCGGTGGAAGGTTCCGAATTCTATATCGAATGCGATGCGGTGATCATGTCCCTGGGCACTTCCCCCAACCCGCTGATCTCCTCCACCACTGAAGGTCTTGATATCAACCGCAGAAAGTGCATCGTCGCTGATGAGGCAAACGGTCAGACCTCCAAGCCCGGCGTATTCGCAGGCGGCGACGCGGTCACCGGCGCAGCCACTGTCATCCTTGCCATGGGAGCCGGCAAAGCGGCAGCCAAAGGCATCGACGAATATCTCAGCAATCAGTAACACACAAACGCATACTGCATCACGGTATGCGTTTTTTTTACGGAGCTTCGCAGATTTCATGATGAACAACGCACCCGTGACAGATGATCATTTCCATGATTATAATGAATTAGCTGCGGCGGGGCTCATCCCGCAGAAGCTTCCGCCATTGTATTGAAAACATTGAAATGCGCAGATGCGAAAAGCTTTGAAAGCTGAAAGGACAATTCATCATATGAAACTCGGAATCATCGGATCCGGAATGATCGTTAAAAACTTCCTCCCCTTCCTGGCTCAGATGGAGGGACTTGAACTCAACGCCCTGTTATCCACCCCGCGCTCACTGGAAGATGCCAAAGTAATGGCCGCACAGTTCGGCATTGAAGATGTCACATCGGACTTTGAAACCTTCTGTGCCTTTGACATCGATACCGTCTATGTCGCAGTGCCCAACTTCATGCATTATGACTATTGCAAAAAGGCGCTGGAAAGAAAGCTCAATGTTATCGTTGAAAAACCGATGGTTTCAAATATTGAGGAAGCACTCTCGCTGAAACAGACTGCGGAAGAAAACAGATGTTTTCTCTTTGAGGCAATCACCACTCTGTATCTTGGCAATTATCAGAAAATCCGTGAATGGCTGCCGCGCATCGGCACCGTCAAAATCGCCCAGAGCCAGTACAGCCAGTACTCCAGCCGCTACAACGCATTCCGCGCAGGCGAGGTTCTTCCGGCCTTTGATCCGGCCAAGGCGGGCGGCGCATTGATGGATCTGAACCTTTACAACATCCACTACATCATGGGTCTCTTCGGAAAACCGCAAAGCTTTCAATACTTCCCGAATATCGAACGCAACATCGATACCTCCGGCACCTTGGTCATGCAATATGACGGCTTTATCGCAGTATGCACCGCGGCTAAGGATTCCAAAGGCATGCGGGGCGGTCTGATCCAGGGAACCGACGGCATCATCCGCTCGGAAGCCTCCCCCAACCTTGTCGGCAAAGTGACGCTTGAACTCAATGACGGCACCGTCGAGGAATATGATGACGGTTTTACGGACAGGCGCATGATTCCCGAATTTGAAGCTTTCATCAAAGCAGTCAACACGGATGATTATGCTTTCTGCATGGAAATGCTCGACAGATCCATCGCTGTCACGCAGGTACAGACCGAAGCCAGAAAGAAAGCAGGCATCTTCTTCGCAGCGGATCAGAAATAATAATCACCATTAAAAAAGGTCTTCCCTTTTGTTCAGACCTGAACGGGGAAGACTTTTTTCAGTTATGGATGTTTCAGTCAGACAGATCCTGACCGTTGGAAGCGATCACCTTTTTCAACCAATGATAGGATTTCTTGGGAACACGCTTCATATCGCGCAGATCATGGTTGGTGCGGTTGACGAACACCACGCCATAGCGTTTTCTCATATCGCCCTGTGAGGAAAGAATATCAATCAGTCCCCAGCCCAGATAGCCGAGGATCTCAACTCCGTCCTCTTCCATGGCATCAAACATTGCCCTGATATGATTGCGGTGATATTCAATGCGGTAATCATCCTCAATCTCATGGACGCCGTCCCATTCCTCCTGCACGCCGATACCGTTTTCAATCGGGAATACCGGCAGACCATAGCGCTGATACATCTTGTTCATCACATCCCGGAAGCCCAGCGGATCAATCTGCCAGTTCCATTCGGTCGCCTTGATATACGGGTTGTTCTGGGCACCCTGAACCAGATATTCATTGACATATGCGCCTTCTTCAATCTTCAGTGAATTGATGGTGTTGGAAGCGTAATAAGAGAAGCAGAGATAATCCTCTTTATGGGCGGCAAGATCAGCCAGGTCCGCTTCACTCAGGCCGGCGTCAATGCCCTTCACTTTGATATAGTGGAGCCATTCATGTGAGAAATGTCCTTTGGCGAATGCATCAAGCAGATTGAAATTGATGAATTCATCCCATTTTCTCGCAGCCAGAATATCTTCCGGTCTGCATGTGGCGGGATAAACTTCCGAATAGGCGATCATTCCGCCGATTTTCGCATCGGAGTGCGCATGGAGATAATTGCAGATGCGGGCATGGCAGATCATCACATTGGATGTGATCTGATACAGCTCATCAATCGTCTGTTCCCCATGTCTGTATCCGGCGATCCGGAATGCCATGGGCATGGAATACAGATTCTGCTCATTGAAGGTGATCCAGTATTTCACCTTGTGCGCGAAGCAGTCGATCATCTTTTTGCCATAGCGCACAAAGGCTTCCGCGGTCTTCTTTGACACAAAGCCGTTGTACTCCTCGGCCAGATGCAGAGGCATGTCAAAATGGTACAGGCAGATCATCGGGGTGATATCCCGTGCGATCAATTCATCAATGAAGCGGTCATAATAGGCAATCCCCTCTTCATTGAATTCCCCATCGCCGTCTTTGACGACTCTTGACCAGGAGATCTGAAACCGGTACATATTCATGCCCAGATCCTTCATCAGATCAAAATCCTCTGTGTAGTGATGATAATTGTCATTTGCGAAATGCCAGTCGCTGCGGTTTTCGCCCGGTTCCACGATATCGTAAACGGACATGGATTTACCGCCTTCGTTCCAGCCGCCTTCTGTCTGCATGCTGGAAACCGAGTTTCCCCAAAAGAATTTCTGTCCCATATCTTCCTCCTGATTCCGGCTCAGTCAGCGTAATCCTTTTCCAGCTGATCATAAGCTGCGAATGCTTCATTGAAGCGTTCCATGACATCCGCGAAACGATAGAGACCGTCATCATTGCGCTGTAAACCTGAAAGGGTCAGATCATATGAATAAGGCGGCGTTTCGGGGGTCACCATGGAGAGTGAACGCAGCTGATCAGGGCTTTCATATACAAGTCTGATCCGGACAAATTCCTCATTGTCCGCATCCGTCCATTTTTCAAACAGCAGTTTACAGCCGATCGGTGTCTGCTTTTCAATCGCATGAGGCAGTTCGTAATGTTCTGCGCCAAGGGCTGCCAGAACACTGAGAACATTGGAATCATGACCGCACAGGAAGCTGAACTTTCTGCCCTCCTGGTTCAGCTCATTGTGGATTTCATGGAGCAGCGGATTGGCCGCATTCACCGCGATCAGCGGGCTGCAGAAGAGCACCTCGCTGTAAACGTCCTTGATTTTTGAAATGCTTTCCCAGTCTGCTTCGGAAAGATCTTTGCCAAAGCCCGCTTTCACCTTGTCCGGTTCCTCATAGTACTGCAGGACGAGGGCATCGGCGAGTGAACATGCGGTTTTGAGTGTTCCCTTCACAGAAGGTTCTTTTCCCTGGGCAAGTGTGAAAACCGAATCGTTTGTGCTGAATACGGGGCATGATCCGCTCTGACATCCTTGGGACTGTTCATAGTCGATGACTTCCTTGAGAAGTTCATAGGAAGGCGCAAGCGCCGCGATCTCATCGTCATATTCATGCATGCCATCCTCTGCCGCCTTCGCATATGAATCGCTCATAAAGCCGAGCACCGGATTGAACACGGGATCCATCGTGTCATATTCCGCATGGTATTCAATATTCACATCAGCGACCGGAAGAAATCCGCTGCTGAAATAGTTGGCGGTTGCGATGGTTCTCTGCTTGGCATTGGCATAGAAGCGCACCGCATCCTCCGAAGGCATTTCATTTTCTTCCATCACACCTTGTGCTTCCAGCCATTTGCGGAAATACTGGCCCATCATTGTTTCAAGGGCGCCTCCGCGCAATGAAAGCTCACTTGCCTTTGAGGTCCAGTGGAACCACTCGTGATCTGTCGATGTGTCAAGCACCGAACCGCCGCCCGTCAAAGGGGAGCGGATATTGTGTCTGCTGAGCACGACGACTTCCTTCAATGTGTAATTCTCTGTCGATACATATGCACCAGCCTGTTTTTCTTCTTCTGAAGATGCTGTTTCTTCGGTTTCCGCAGGCTCTGTGACAGCGGGTTCGGCCGCCTCTTCCGACGCAGGCGCACCGCATGCGCTTAACAGAACGGAAAGCGCCGCCGCTTGCAGAATTGCTGTTTTTCTGTTCATGACGATCTCCTTTTTCACCACAGTATTGTACTCTTAAGCACCTGTTTCTGTCATGGCCAACAAATGCGATGCGGCTGTTTTTGTATATGATATGCCGGATCGGTTTTCATGCCTTGAAGAAAAAAAAGACTGATGCGCTTGGATGTGAACCATCCGGCACCAATCTTTTTCAATTAACCCTGCAGTCCTTCCTGCTGTCTCTGCATATTCTCCACAACCACATCGTAGATGTCGCCGATGGACTGTCCGTATTCCAGAATCTGCCACGGCTCATTGGTATGGAAGTGAATCTTGATCAGGGTGTCATCGCCCACGACCAGAAGAGAATCGCCTTTGAAATGATCAACAATATAATCAAAGATCACATCTTCATCCAGATCGTGACCGTCAATCAGAAGCTGTGTATCAAATTTGAATTCAAGCTGTTCCATATATACCTCCCATGGATCTTCTGCATTATAGCATGTATAGGCGAAAATGAAAATTCAGTGCAATCATCTCAGCCCAGCGCAGTTATCCGCAGCCTTGAAGGAATAATACTTGCGGAGGTATCAGATGAGCAGACAAGACTGTCAGATTCAGGAAATTCTTGAACGCCTTGAGACAGGCGTCAGAGAAGTGTACAGCACTGACGCATGGAAGAATTATCTGCGTGTGCTGTCAAAATTTCATTCGTACAGCGTGAACAACTGCCTGTTAATTTACATGCAGAAACCGGACGCTTCGATGGTGGCGGGCTACCGTGTATGGAGTACGGATTTTCACAGACAGGTGCGCAAAGGTGAAAAATCCATCCGCATCATTGCCCCGGTGAAACGCAAAGCCGTCGAAAAGGATGAGGATGACAACACTTACCGCATTGCCGGCTTCCGCGTCTGTCATGTGTTTGATGTGTCGCAGACCTATGGCGAACCGGTGCCTGTCAATCTGTGTGAAAATCTGCAGGACAGTGTGGATGATTATCCTTCTTTCATCGAGGCTCTGATTCTCGCCTCACCGGTCCGTGTGCGCTTTGGCAAAACACAGGACGGAGTCAATGGATTTTACAGTGTTCTGGATGAGGAAATCGTCATCAATGCCGGCATGTCACAGGCGCAGACCGTCAAAACCCTTCTGCATGAGATCGCCCATGCGCTTCTGCATAAAGACAACCGCTCCTCAAAACACAGTGAACGGGTGCGCAGAGAGATTGAAGCGGAAAGTGTGGCCTGTGCGGTATCATCATATTACGGCATTGACACTTCATCCTATTCCTTCCGCTATATTGCCGCCTATGCAAATGACCGTGAGCTTGACATGCTGAAGGAATCCATGGAAACCATCCGGCATACTTCTTCTGAACTGATCACATTGATCAGCCGCATCCGCAATCCCGTACCCGGTGCGCGAAACAAAAAGCCGGAAATTCATCCGGCTTCACTCAGTTACTGATTGTCTTTCTGAAATCCGACGATGGGAATGTCGAGTGTCTTCTCAGCTTCGTCGAGCAGATTTTCAAGCACATCATCCTCGTCAAGATCAGGTGTTCTGTCATCATAGGAGGACACCTTTTCAATTGCGCCGGAGACGATATCAGGAAGTTCTTCATCCTGTTCAATATCGGCAAGATCAATATCTTCCTGCGGATCCATATCATCATTGTCAGCAGGATATTCTTCCACAAGTTCATGATCCTCTTCGGGAACGGTATATTCAGGAATGTCCTCATCGACATTCTCGCTGAAGCGCTCAGCCGCTGCATGCTTGTAGACATACGGTGCTTTGACTTCTTCCTCAGCTTCTTCTTCGGTTTCCTGTGCTTCTTCCGCTTCTTCGATGGCAGGCATTTCCTGTGTGTCAGCGTCAGCTTCCTCAGCAGGTTTCTCCTCTTCCTGATCGTCCTCAATCAGAAAGTCAGGCTCTTCCTCTTCAATCTCCTCGATTGCTTCGGCGCTATCTTTCTCTTCGGTTTCCGCCTCTTCTTCCACCGGTGCATCATCCACGGTTTCCAATGCCTTGAAAGCCGCATCTTCAGCTGTGATTTCTTCTTCGATGACGACTTCTTCCTCCTCGGGTTCTTCCTCATCAACCGGATTCAGATAGTCTTCTTCAGTCGGTCTGCGCAGACGGACGGCGATATACTGCTTTGCCGGCAGTTCCAGACGGAATGTGCCTTTGTGGATGCCCGCCTTGCGGATGGTCATATTCCATGTGTCGATGATTTCAGCGATGAAGTCTGTCTCATCATCGATGTGATAATCACGGAATGAGGGACGCATGAAGCTGTAATAGTAAATGTACTGGCTCTTGACGGGCTGCATCCATTCGCTTTCAGGTACGGCGCAGACATCATCCCATTCGCCTTCCGCCTCTACCAGGCCATTGCCCGGAACTTCTTTGAGGACATCCAGAAGGAAGCCTGCTCTTTTTGCGCTTTCGCCTTTAAATTCTCCGCCATGGGACCACCAGAGGATACCGTCTTCGGAGAGATATGTTTCGCCATGTCCGGGATAGCCGCCTCTGACTGCTGTTTCCCAGAATCTTCTGACCATTTCTTCAGCTGTGATATTGCCCCAGCCGTACTGGATATTGCCTTCATAAGCAATCTCATCCATGACAACCGGTTTGTTGTACTGCTTTGCAAATTCGCCGGTCAGCTCCGCACCCTTGTAGAGATCAACTCTCTGGATGGAGCAATGTGTGATCCAGGGACGGTTGTGATTATACATGATGCGGCAGTTGTGAATGGAACGCAGATGCTTGTACGGATCCTTCTTCACAAGAATGGATGCATAGCGCTCCCAGTCCGCAAGTGTCTTTTTCTTCATGAGGTCAAACTCATTGGCCAGTGACCACCATACATTGCGGAATGCGCTGAAACGGGCGGCGATGTATCTGAAGTAGAGATCATCCTCTTCAGCGCTCATTTCAGAGAAGCCCCATCTGTCATACGGATGCATGCAGATCAGATCTGCTTCAACACCGCGTTTGCCCAGCTCCTGGATGCACCATTCCAGATGACGGAAATATTCCGGATTGAAGCGTGTGTAATCGAAGTCATTGCCTTCGCACCTGCCGCAATACTGCATGAAATTCTCCTCATTGAGAACAGAGGAATCCATCGGTGTTCCTTCATACGGATAGCATCTGGGCTCACCGAGATTGAATGCATAGTGCTTCGGGAAGATGCAGAAACGCATTTTGTTGAAGCGCGCCTCTTCCAGAGATTTCAGGGTCTTCGCAATCAGTTCATCCGACTGCAGCGCCCATGCATATGCGGTTGTTCCAACCGGATAATACGGAGTGCCGTCCTCATATGCGAAATGATGTGTATTGACTGTTCTGACCGGACCATGATTTCCCTCTTCCGGTGCAACCGCATAGAATGCGCCGGACAGACTCTTCTCAAGGAATGATCCTTTCAGGATGAAGGTATACTTTCCTTCATATGAAGGCATGAAACGGATCTTGTAAATGCCGTCGCCATCATAGAAACCGTCAACGACAACGCTTTCGTTGCGGCTTGAGAAAATACCGTTCAGATATTGTTCTGTAAAAGGATTGCCCTCTGCGGGTCCTTCCAGTGTCAGTTCAAAAACACCCCATTTTCCTACCTGTGTCGGATAATTCTGATTCATACAAGTTTCCCCCTGCGCACTCTGCTTAACCATTACAAAAAATAAGTGCTCTATAAAAAAGATATCACTGATTCATGCAGAAAAAAAGCGTAAAAGCGCTTGGAGCAGGCACTTTTACACTTTCGTGACGGGTTTTCTTTCCGCTTTGAGATTATGCTGCTTTTCAGAACGGCGGATCATTTCGCGTTCCACATCCTCAAGTGAGATGCCCTTTTCAACCATCAGCACAATCAGATGATAGACAAGGTCATTCAGTTCCCCGATCAGCTCCTCATTGGACTGACTGAGAGCGGCGACCACCACTTCGGTTGACTCCTCGCCGATCTTCTTGAGGATTTTTTCCAGTCCCTTATTGTAGAGATAGGTTGTATAGCTGCCCTCTTCCGGATTGTTTTTCCGGTCCAGAGCGGTTTGATAAAGATTTTCAAGTTCGTTCATATGACCTCCTCACCGTCGAGATTCCGGTAGAAACAGCTGTATTTGCCGGTGTGGCAGGCAGCTGTGTCCTGATCCACTTTCAGCAGGATTGTATCCTCATCGCAATCCACCAGAATTTCCTTCACATGCTGGTAATGGCCGCTGGTTTCCCCTTTGACCCAGAGCTCATTGCGGCTGCGGGACCAGTAGGTGGCCAGCTTTGTCTCAACCGTTTTTGCCAGGCTTTCCGCATTCATATATGCCAGCATGAGCACCTGTCCGGTTGTATTGTCCTGGACAATGCACGGCACCAGGCCGTTTCCTTTTTCAAAATCGATTTTAATCATAAGCGCACCGGGATTCCCTTCTCTTTCAGATATGCCTTGACCTCACCGACACTCAGTTCGCCATAGTGGAACAGACTCGCCGCCAGTGCCGCATCCGCCGCATCCTCTTCGAACACCTGGGCAAAATGGGCAAGACTGCCGCATCCGCCGCTGGCAATCACAGGCACGCTCACCGCATTGCGCACGGCTTTGAGAAACGGAATATCATAGCCTGCCTTTGTGCCGTCGGCGTCCATGCTGGTCAGCAGGATTTCACCCGCTCCCCGATTCACGCCGTCCTTGATCCATTCGATCGCGTCGATGCCGGTATCAATGCGGCCGCCGTTGATGACCACATTCCAGCCCTTTCCGTCCGTGCGTTTTCTTCCGTCAACCGCCAGCACGATGCATTGATTGCCGAACATTTTTGCCCCGTCGCTTAACAGCTGCGGATTTCTGACCGCCGCGGAATTGAGCGAAACCTTGTCGGCGCCGGCTCTGAGAATGGCGCGGATGTCATCGGTGGTGCGGATGCCGCCGCCCACCGTGAAAGGCATGAAGACCTGCTCTGCCACTTTTTCAACGATATGAACCATCGTATCACGGTGTTCATGGGTGGCGGTGATATCCAGAAAGACCAGTTCGTCCGCACCCTGTTCATAATATTGTTTTGCAAGCGAAGCGGGATCGCCGAATCCGTTTTGTGATCATTCTTCCTCCTCACAGACGCGGATCGCCTCCATCAGGTCAATATCCTTTGTATAGATGGCCTTGCCGGCAATGGCGCCATAAAGACCGAGTTTTTTCAGGGCACGGATGTCATCGATATTCTTGATTCCGCCCGAAGCGGTGATATCGCAAGAGACATGTTTTGAGAGAGCCTCGAGCATCTGCAGATTGGGGCCGCTCAGGGTGCCGTCGCGGGAAATATCGGTGAAGATGATATTTTTCACGCCGAGATTTTCCAGATGTTTTGCAAAATCCAGATAATAAAGGTCCGAGGATTCCAGCCATCCTCTGGTTGCCGCATATCCATTGCGGCAGTCCATTCCGACGGCAATCTTCTCGCCATATTCTGCCAATGCGCTTTTCAGCAATTCCTCATTTTCAACCGCGGCTGTGCCAAGGATGACTCTTGAGACACCGTTTTGAAGATACCAGCTGATATCGTCCATGGTGCGGATGCCGCCGCCGACTTCCACCGGTGAAGTGACACTTCTGGCGCATTCAGCGATCAGTTTCGCATTTTCGCGGCTGCCGCTTTTTGCCCCGTCGAGATCCACCATATGAATATAGGATGCCCCGCTTTGCGCAAAGGCGCGGGCGGTTTCAAGCACCGAAGACGCGACGATTTCACTTTTTGCATAATCGCCCTGGTAAAGGCGCACCGGCTTGCCGGCGATCATATCAATTGCGGGAAGTATAATCATGAAAACTCCTTTGCGAAATATGCCAGGATGCACAAGCCGTCCTCAGCGCTTTTTTCAGGATGGAACTGGGTTCCCATCACATTGTTTTTCATTACAAGACCGGGCACTTTGATATCGCCGTACATGGAATAGCCGATCAGATCCGCATCATCATATTCAGATGCACAATAGGAATGGACATAATACACATACGGATGCGCTCTGAGCATAGCCGCAAGCGAAATCTCATGGTTGAATTCCAGCTCATTCCAGCCGATCTGCGGAACCGGCAGACTTGTCTGCATGCGCACCACCCTGCCTTTGAGAAAACCAAAGCCTTTGGTAATGCCGTTTTCCTCGCTTTCCTCAAACAGCATCTGCATGCCCAGGCAGATGCCAAGCAGCGGTTTGCCCTGATTGACGGATGCCTTGATGAAATCGTAAAGATTGCGTTCGATGATATTGGCCATGCAGTCGCCGAATGCGCCGACTCCCGGCAATATCAGCTTCTCACATGTTTCCAGAACGGCCGGATCGCTGCTGATCACAGATGGAATGCCGAGCTTTTTCAAGGCGTTTTCTACGCTGCGCAGATTGCCCATGCCATAGTCGATGATGCCGATCATTCAAGCATTCCCTTCGTGCTCATCAGCACATCGGAATTGACTGTGAAAGCGATGTTGAGGGCGTGGCCGAGCGCTTTGAACACGGCCTCCGCCTTATGATGATCATTGGCTCCATAGTGCAGATTGATATGCAGCGTGATACCTGCATGATAGGCGAATGCACGCATGAATTCCTGCACCATCTCAGTTGCCATCATACCGATGGAATCACGGTTGAATTCACAATTGAAGACAAGATACGGACGGCCGCTGATATCAAGCGAGACGGTCGCCAGGGATTCATCCATCGGCAGGGTGAATGTGCCATAGCGTGCAATGCCCTTTCTTTCCCCGATGGCCTGTCTGAATGCCTGTCCGAAAGCAATTCCGCAATCCTCTATGGTGTGATGATCGTCCACATCCAGATCGCCGTCCGCTTTCAGGACAAGATCCATCTGCCCGTGAAAGGCAAGCAGGCTCATCATATGGTCAAAGAATCCGATTCCGCTCGAGATGTCCGTGTTTCCGTTGCCATCAAGATTCAGTTCGCAGTGAATCTGTGTTTCGGCTGTTTTTCTGTCAATGACTGCTGTTCTCATAACTCCTCCCCGAACTGTTTCAGAACGGCCAGCACAAGTCTGTTTTCTTCAGGTGTGCCGATCGTGATTCTGAAGAAATCCGTTCCCTTGTAATCGCGGATCACAATATTGTTTTCCTGCATCAGTTCAAGCATTCTTTCCTTGTCCGCGGTATATCCGTAAAGAAAGTTTGCCTGAGACGGATAGATGTGCAGACGATTGTGACTGACAAGTTTATCATACATCGCTTCACGCTCGGATTTGATCTCCTCGATCTGTTTTTCGAACTCATCCGCATGTTTCAGGATAATGCATGCGATTTTCATGGAAACACTGTTGAGCGCATAAGGCACAAAAGCCGGTTTCAGGGATTTCATATTTTCTTTGGATGAAATCAGAAAGCCCAGACGGATTCCCGCCATGCCATAAGCCTTGGAAAGTGTTCTTGTGACATAGAGGTTGGGATAAGTGCCGATCAGGGAAAGCGCATTTTGCGCATCAGAGAAATCCATATATGCTTCATCAATGACACAGGGAATATCCCTGAGAGCTGAGCAGATCGCCGCAATCTCATCAGCCTTCATGCAGAAGCCGGTGGGATTGTTGGGATTGGAGAACAGAATCATATCCGCATTGTTTTCCTTTGCAAAAGCGATGAAGTCGCTCGCTTTGAAGGAACCGTCTTCTGCTGTCTGGAATTTGACAACTTCCGCCTCATAGCTGCTGGCGTAATAGTCATACATCGAAAAGTCCGGTTTCAATGTGCAGAGCACTTTCCCCTTGCCCAGAAATGTTCCGATCAGATAGCCGAGCATCTGATCAGAGCCATTGCCTGCCAAAAGCTGTTCAGGCTCCATGCCGATCCGCTTTCCATATGCCTCAAGCAATTCCGTTTCATCCGTGTCGGGATAGCGGTTGAAATCAATGGAGGCCACCGCCTCAATGATCTCATCGCGGATATTCTGAGCAAGTGCATTGGAGTTTTCATTCGCATTGAGCAGGATGCCGCTTTGCTTTGCGGCTGTATAGCTCTGGATTGTCTTCATTTCATTCTCACCTTTGCCGCATTGGCATGAGCCTGCAGCTGTTCCTCTTCAGCCATACTGACAATGTGGCTGCCATAGGCATCAAGCGCCTGTTTTGTGTAATAAAGGAAGGATGATTTTTTGATGAACGCATCCACACCGAGCGCGCTTGAGAAGCGGGCTGTGCCGGAAGTGGGAAGCACATGATTGGTGCCGCCGAAATAATCGCCGATCGATTCACATGTGTAATATCCCAGGAATACCGAGCCGGCATTGCGCACCAGATTCAGATAAGGCATCGGATCGCTGACCATCAGTTCAAGATGTTCCGGTGCGATCGCATTGGCAAAATCAATGCATTCCTCGATGGTATCGCATACAATCGCGGTTCCATAATCACGAAGTGAAGCCTCCACAATCTCCTTTTTGGGCAGCGCATCGGTCTGGGTCCGCAGCTGCGCATTGACTTCCTCAAGCAGTTTTTCGCTTGTTGTCAGAAGCACCGCGCTGGCCATCGGATCATGTTCCGCCTGGGAAAGCAGATCCGCCGCCGTGTAAACCGGATCAGCGCCTTCATCGGCAATGACCAGGATTTCACTGGGACCGGCAATCATATCAATATCCACCTTGCCGTAAACAAGCTTCTTGGCCGCGGCGACATAGATGTTGCCCGGGCCTGTGATCTTATCAACCGGAAGAATGGAATCCGTGCCATAGGCAAGAGCCGCCACCGCCTGGGCGCCGCCGACCTTGTAGATTTCACTGACGCCGGCCAGTCTTGCCGCATAGGCGATGTTCGGATTGATCGTTCCCTCTTTGTTGGGAGGTGTGACCATGACAATCCGCTTCACCCCTGCCACATGGGCGGGAATGGCATTCATGAGAACGGAGCTGGGATATTGCGCTCTGCCCCCGGGCACATAGATGCCGACGCTCTCCAAAGGAAGCACACGCTGGCCAAGGAAGATTCCGTATTCCTTCTGCAGGATATAGGAATTCTGGATCTGCGCCTGATGGAAATATTCAATATTGGCTTTGGCCTTTTCCATCGATTCCATGAAATAGGGATCGCAGGCTTTCACCGCCTCATCGATTTCCGCTTCGCTGACCCGGAAGCTTTCCAGATCGATCCCGTCGAACTGCTTTGTATAATCGCGTACTGCCGTATCGCCTCTTTCACGCACATCCGCAATGATGCGGGAGGCAGCCACCAGAACGTTTTCGGGAATCTGCGCATTGCGTGAGTCCAGATATTCCCTGAGCTGCTTTGTCGCGGTGTTCTCAATTCTCTTCAGCATGTTCCACCATCCTTTCCAGATCATTGATGAATGCCATGATCTCATCTCGTTTCATTTTGAAGCTCGCCTTGTTCACGATCACGCGGGCGGACAGTTCGGCGGCTGTGTCATAGACAACCAGACCGTTTTCCTTCAATGTCGCCCCTGTTTCCATGATATCAACAATACCGTCCGTGAGTCCCAGCACCGGTGCCAGTTCGACCGATCCGTCGATTTTGATCACTTCGATATCCCTGCCCTTGGAATGGAAATAATCCAGCGCCACATTTGGATATTTGGAACCGATCCGGATGTGTCCGCTTTTTTCCAGGGGATTGGCATTGGCCAGACCGGCAACGATGAAACGGCATCTGCCGATCTTCAGATCGAGCATTTCGTAATAATCCTTGCCGCCTTCCATCAGGGTATCCTTGCCGACCACCCCGATATCCGCAACTCCGTGCTCCACATAAGTGATGCAGTCATTGGCCTTGACCAGGAAGTAGCGGATGTCTTTTTTTGTATCCGGGAACACAAGCGCGCGTCCCTTGTTTTTCAGCCTTTCGGTACCGTATCCGCATGCCTCAAGCATGGCCACGGTTTCTTTTTCCAGGCGTCCTTTTGTAAGTGCGACTGACAGGCTCATCCGATCACCTCCATCGTGTCCGCTTCCCACGGAATCATCTCCACCGCTCCGTCTTTACGCAGCTCTCTGGCTTTTTTCATCGCCTCTGCCGCTTTTGCGCGGGGGTAGTAAAGTTTTCTCACCTTTTCCTGCTTTGCCTCTGCGGACTCAAGCAGATAATCCAGCTTGACGCCGAATCCGATGGCGGGCAGATCACGTCCAAGCTTGCTCAGCAGCGCATCATAGCGGCCGCCTGAGAGAACGCTTGTGCCGATGCCGGTGACATAGCCTTCAAAGATGATGCCGGTATAGTAATCCAGATGCGGAACTTTGCCAAGATCAAAGGTCACATGATCTTCATAGCCAAGCTCCTCAAGGGTGTTTTTCAAAACGATCAGATTTTCAATCTCTTCGCTCAGACTCTCACTGAAGCAAAGATCCTTTGCCAGTGAAAGCGCGTCCTTGCCGCCGCAAAGCGGAAGTTTTTTGAAGAACAATGCTTTCTTCTCATCAAGATTCATGGTATCCACACAGGCTTTCAGAGCCGGGATCTCCTTGCGGTCAATATAATCCGCCAGCATGGCAATCTCTGCATCGCTCAGTCCGCTTTGCGCGCATGCCTTGCGGAAGAATGCGCTGCTGCCGATTTCCAGAGTGTAATGATCCACGCCAAGCTGGGCCATCACATCCAGCGCACAGCACAGCACCTCAAGATCGCTTGCGTCGTCCAGTCCGATCAGCTCAATGCCGCAGTCGGTGACTTCATTGCGCTTGCCGGCGAAATTCTGTCTGACCTTGTATACATTGGAACAATAGCAGAAGCGCAGCGGAATCTCATCCAGGCTGTATTTGCCCGCGACAAGTCTTGCGATCGGCAGGGTCATATCCGTGCGCAGCACCAGAAGCTGGCCGCTCTCATCAACAAATTTATACAGGGTCTCCTCTTTGAGGGAGGTGAAGGTGTTCTGATAGGTTGAATAGAATTCGATCAGCGGCGTTTCCACCGGTCTATATCCGTAGGATTTATAGACTTCCGTGATCCGCTTTCTGAGATCTTCCTTGGCGCAGCATGCTTCGTTGGTCAGATCGCGCATACCGGAAGGAATCTGAATCTGTGTCATGGCCATTGCCTCCTTTAAAACAAAAGACGTCCGCATAAAGGGACGTCCTGAACGTGGTTCCACCCAAATTCACCGCCTTCTCACGAAGGACGGCCTCATGAAGTACTGACATACTTCTGTGCTCTAACGCGCACCCGCGTCATTCCCTACTGGACAGATCGTTCGGAAATGCGGCTCGGGGATGTGTTTCTGCGGGCATGCACCGCTTCCTTTTCACCAGCCGGAAGCTCTCTGCTGCACATGGGTCCGTATACTCTTTCCCGTCATTGCCTTTTTGATTGATACAATCATACCATCGGTTTTGTTTCCGTCAACCAGAAATGTGAATTCTTTCATGGTTTGAAAATTGTTTCATCATTTTTTCTTTACACCGAGGCATACTGCCGCAATGATCCCGCAGATGATCACGGCCGCCACGGTGCATGCGTACAGTGCATAATTGACCGTTTTCTTCACGGTTTCATTTTTCTGCTGAAGCTTCTGCATTTGCACCGGTGTGTCGCACAATTCGATGACCGGCAGAAGCGTGCCGCTTTTCGTCCTGACGGTATGTGCAATATCAACAACCGAACCGCTGAAGCCTTCCGCCGGTTTTACCATATGAACCGTATAGGTTTCATCTGCCCTGATCAGGGCACCTTCCAGCACATGATCCTCCTGTGCGCTTTGCCATTGATCCACGACGCTGCCGTTTTCATCACTCACCGCCAGCGTCGCGCCGATGATGTAATTTCCTTCTGTATTGACCAGACGGACTGCAAAACCTGTCCTTTCAATGGGATTTTCAATTTTCGTGCTTTCGCTTTGCGGCAGACTCAGATAAACCTCAGGGATCCGGAAGGATGACGGCGCAGAATACTCCGTCATGTTCACAACATCGTGATCCTCATTTTTATCTTCCGTTACTTCCTGCACATTGTCCGTGACAAAGGGATCTGTCTCGGTGTATACCGGCAAAGGTCGGCGGGTGAATTCATAAAACGGAACCGGTTCAGCCGGCATTTCATCCGCATGTGATCCGCTTTTGTCCAGCTCAACCGTGAACTTCAATGGTTCATCACTTCGTTCCATGAATTCCGGAATCAGAAGCAGCTGTTCACATCCCTGCTCATATCCCGGTGCGCTTTCTTTCTGTGCCAGGATATAAGAGGCTCCTGCCTCAAACAGAAAATCTTCTCCTTCTTCATCAAGAATCAATCCCTCTTCCTGCGGTTCAAAGACGATCAGCTCCTCATCGCTTTCATCCCTGAGCTGCAGGATTCCTCCGCTTACCTGTTCTTGTGTTTCCGCGTCATATTGGCAGATCTTCACTTCAAACGGATTGAGAACAAATGTCCGCTCCAGATCATCTTTGCTTTCTGCAGTGCTGATCAGAAACTCCTCTTCTGGCATAAAGCCGGGCGGACAGTCTTTCAGGCCCGCAAGGTATTGGCCGCCTTTGCGAAGTGCGAAGGTGCGGTTTTTACTGCTCAGTGTTTCCAGTCTTTCCGTATTGTCATCGAGATCAAGAATTTTCAGGGTGAGCTGCGCACCGGAGGGATATGTCCCCTCAACATTCACGCTCAGCGTGATGGTATCATCCGCATCAAGCGGATGGACTGTACCGCAAAGCAGCGGCAGGCAGAACATGGCGGCTGCCGCCCTGCTCATGACAGGTTCTCCGCATAAGAAGTTTCGGACCGCGTCCCTTCATAATAAGCGGATTGGCTGTCATCCGGCCGCTGCACATAGTCGGCGATGATCTGTGTGGAGATATGCTTTTTGCCATCTGTCGACGTGTAGTTGTTTTTTCTGAGTCTGCCCTTGAACAGAATCCGTTCACCTGCCCGGAATTCCTGTGCCACTCTGGCGGCGAGATCCTCCCAGCAGATCACATCCAGATAGTCATGTGCCTTGCTCGGTTCCGGACGCATCACGGAAACCATAACGGTGCACATGTCATGATCGGCCCTGGTTCTGCGCAGAACCGGATCGCGCAGAAGCGTACCGCTGATACAGACTTCGTTCAGATCTTTCATAAATAACCTCCGCGGCTCATTTGCCGTACACCATAGTTATTACCCTTTGGCATACAGAAACTGTGCGAAGGATTAAGGCTGAATGTTGTGCTTTCATCCATGCTGTATGATTGGAAATGATGATAAGATAATACAGAACTGACTGATGTCACATACAAGGAGAACAAACATGAAACATCCCGATGTCTTCAAAGGCATGAAAATCATACGCAGCGCAGTGATTTTGAAACTGATTTCCAACGCTCTGATCCTGCTTTCCGCTCTGATCACCTTTCTGCACGGCGAGCTTTTCAAACAGGGTTCCGAGGCAGGTTCAAAGCTGACACTGTTTCTGCTCATTGCCATGCCGCTCGGGCTGATTCTTGCGGTGATTTCCGTATTCAGACTTCTGAGAGGATGTAAAATTGCCGGCAGTGAGGATGATAATTTCAACAATGCCAGATTCATTCTGTTCATTGCATTGCTCGTTGATATCGGTGCTGCCGCTTTGAGTTTTATTTCAATTCCCAATTCTGTTCTTTTCGGCAGACTTGCGGTAACCGCATCGGCCGTCTGTGAAGCGATCTCCGTTTTCTTCATCGTCAGAAGCGCCAACCGCATTCTTGCCCAGAACGGTGAGACACAGATCTCTTCCAACACTGTCCGCACCATTGCATCAGTCACGTCGCTTCTGGTGCTTGGCGCATTGTTGCAGACAGTTTCGGCTCTGCTGGGAAATACCGGCAGCTTTATGATGCTGCTGTCGCTCATCGGAACGGTATTCGGCCTGATCAGCACTGTGATTTACTGCATATATCTGATCCGGGCGGTCAAAGCTCTCGCAAGTGTCAATAACCCCGCCTAAGTTCTAATGAACTATAGGTGAGGCTTGCGGAAAACGCAGGCCTGATTGATTAGCCTGAGTGCTTCGAGCACTGCGTTATACAGGAATGTATAGGCACTTCAGAATGCTCCACAAGTTCTGAACACTGCGAGCCCGAGTAAACATCTCTGAGGGCAGGAGAAGTCGGAGGCAGTCTGATATCTTCGGATATCAGAAAAACCCTGTATAACTTTGGCGATGTGGACCCCGTCCATAAGGACGAGAACCCGTAACCCGTTTGGGGATAAGGACGTGCGTAAGCACACAACTTTACAGTACAGGAGGAAGGCATCTGCCATGAAAACAGTATTTGTTATTGCGAATGACGGCACACGGCTGATGCCGACCAATATTAAACGTGCAAGGCGTTTGATGAAACGCAGAGAAGCCGTCATTTGCAGACATGATCCATTCACTATTAAGCTCACCAGAGATTCTGAACATAATGTTCAGGATATCGAGTTTAAACAGGATACAGGCGATAAGCATATTGGCATATCCGTCTGCTCCGAAAAACATGAATATATCAGTGCTCAGTATGATCCTCTGAAAGATGAAACAAAGAAGCACAACGATCAGCGCAAGTACCGTCGAACCCGCAGAAACCGCAGGCGCTATCGCAAGCCGAGGTTTGACAACCGCAAGAAAGACAGGGGATGGTTTGCGCCCAGTATTGAGCACAAGAAGGAACTGCATGTCAGACTCTTCGAGAAATACAATGATGTCTGTCCAATCAAAAAAGCGGTATTTGAAGTCGGAAGCTATGATATCCATGCAATGCAGGAATATGAACAGAACGGTGCAGTTCTGACAGGCACTGATTATCAGAAAGGACCAAGATACGGCATGACCACACTTCGTGAAGCAGTGCTGTATCACCAGAATTATATCTGTCCTCTCTGCAGAAAGAGTCTTATCGGTGCAAGAACTGCTATTCATCACAGAGGATTCCGAACAGGCGACAGATCAAACAGACTGAATAATCTGATGGCAGTTCACGCATGGGAACACACATCAGCCAATCACAAACCCGGCGGATTATTATGGGACATCAAGCCTGATCACAGGCCATTCAAAGGTGCGGCGTTCATGAACATCGTAAGAAAAGCAATTGCGGATGAAATCGAGAAACGGCATCCGAATGTTGCCGTGATACGAACTTATGGCGCAGAGACAAAGCTCCGCAGGCAGGATCTGCACATCCGCAAATCACATGCGAATGATGCCTATGCAATGGGCGAGTATCATCCTAAACACAGATCGCAGACAATGCACTTTCAGAAGCATCGCAGAAACAACCGGATACTGAGCAAATTTTATGATTCGAAGTACATCGATGTTCGGGACGGCAGGAAGAAATCAGGTGCCGAGCTTAGCTGCGGACGAACAAACAGATGCGTGCCCCGCAACAATCCGGAGAACAACAGAGTATTCAGAGGGCAGAAGCTCGCTAAAGGCAGAGTATCAGTAAGAAGACGGAGATATCCAATTAACAGCGAGGATGCTGTTATTGTCAACAGAAAAAAGCTGATTGCCAGCGGCACTGCACATTACGGTGAATACGTGCACTTCGGCAAAGGTCATAAAGATGTAAAAACATCACAAGTGAGGATCCGCTGCCATGCAGGCGGATGGGTACAGATATAACGAAAGGAGCTGGCGTTTCCTCACCGCCCAAGTCAATGACTGTGGACGGTGTACCCACGCCTTGGATCAGATGGAAGCTGTCTGATCAGCGCATGATGAAAGGCCCCTCGGACGGGGCCTTTGTTCATTCTGCTGTTTCTTCACTGTTTACTTTCAATGCATCGCGGATATTTCTGCCATAGATGCCGGCAAGCCTCTGCAGCTCTTTGACCTCATCCTCACTCATTCCCTTTGTGATCAATGCACGGTAATCCGAAGATGCCTCTTCAATATCTTTGATCAGATGGGGATTGATCACTTCCAGCACCGGCAGATCGCTGCCTTCGACATATTTCGGCGCAATGATCTTTTTCAGCTGCAGCTTCTCAACAATACCGATGGCACTCAGCTGGCTGATTTCCATAAACTCCGCAATCTCTCCGGCAAAGCGGATGTGTCCGGATATGTGAATGATGGCCGTCACCACCGCATCTCTCAGGGAGATATCGTATTTCATGGCGATTGTGTTCAGATAGCGCTCAAACAGCTTGCGCTCATAATACGTGTTGAGCAATGGTGAATCGGTTCTGCCCTCCAGAGAGACATTGACGGTTTCCTCGCCGAGTTTTCTGGTGCCCGGCATCATCGGCACAACCATGTCGTCGCCCGCCGCCGCAATCAGAAAGCCTGCAATCGAGGCACGGTCTGCCTGATATTGTTTTTCATCCAGGACATCCTTGAAGAATTTGCTGTAGTAAGTGAACACATTGAGCTTCATCTGCACCAGACGGACCGGATTCAGGTTTTTTGAAACAAGGCCGCCCTCGGTTTTGACATAATAGTAGACCGGCACATTAAGCGCACGGATCTTTTCAGTATGAATCAGATAATCCAGATTGAAAACGAAGTCTTCGCAGAAGCTCAGGCTTTCATCCATATGAATGTCATATTGGCGGATCAGATCACTGCGGTAAAGCTTGTTCCATAATACACCGTAATAATAGTCCGCCGGGTTTTCCATCATCTGTTCGCTGTATTCTTTCAGACTCAGAACACAGTCCGCATCGATGGAGCTTTTACGTCCGACTCTGTCACCGACCACCCGGTAAAAACCGGCCACCACCATATCGCAGGCGGACTCTTCCATTGCCCGGTAAAGAATCTTGGTTGAATCCGGTGTCAGCCAGTCATCCGCATCCAGGAACTGGATATACTTTCCCTTTGCCTCTTTCAGGCCGAGGTTGCGGGTGGCGGACACACCGGAATTGGCTTTGTGGATCACCCGGATCCGGACGTCCTTCGCCGCATATTCATCCAGAATCGCAGCGCTGGAATCCTTTGAACCGTCATTGATCAGAATCAGTTCAAAATCTTCGAATTCCTGGGTGAGAATACTGTCAATGCATTTGCGGACAGTCTTTTCGGCATTGTAAACAGGAATGATAATACTGACTGCTGGCATATGATTTTCCTCCGGTTTCTTCTTAAATATTACTACAAAATATAAAAACCGGATTTCTCCGGTTCATTTATCCATTCAGTTTCCAATATACGAAGGAAGCGTGCTGCCGCCAAAGGGCATGGCGATCACGGTGGGATTTTCCCTTCCTTCGCAAGCCAGCGCATAGGCTGTTTCAAGATCTTTCGCAGGTGTCAGGATGGTCTGTCTGACAACTTCCGGATCCATATCCGAGACCAGATATATCTCGGCTTTTTCTCTGACCATGGCGATGGCTGCCGCCTTATGGGCACCCAGGATGAAATTGCGTTCAATCTCTTCCACCATATCATGCGGATTGCTGTATTTTGTCATCCAGTCAGCGAAATGACTTTCACCGAAACCTTCCGCACAGGAGCCCAGCAATATGACTGCGCCGCCCTCTTTCACCGCATGCTTGGCATTGTCAAGCGCCTTCTGGGTCTGGTAAAGATTGAGATCCTTGGGAGCGCCGCCCTGGGAAACGATCACAATATCCGCCTTCTCTTCGATCGGGCATTTGTAGTATTGATCCAGGAATGCACATGCCTTGCGATGGGCAGCTGTGACATCGCCCGCATAGGCGCAGACGATTTCCTTTTTTGTATTGAGCACAACGTTGAGGATAAAATCGATGCCTGCCATTGCGGCTGCTTCTTCGATATCCTCACGGACGGGATTGCCTTCCAGCTTTCCGGCGCATGATTCCGGTTTCACCATATGGCGGTGGTTGAACTGGATCGCATCACGGGTGGAAACCCCCGGCATCATCGCTTTTGCGCCGCCGGAATAGCCTGCGAAATAATGATATTCCACATTGCCGATGCAGATGCGTCTGTCGGCAGCCATGATTCTGCGGTCATAATCAGCGGGAGTTCCGCGTTTTGTCGTGCCAAGATGAACCGTGTTATCCGGATCGGAATCCAGGCATCTGATACGCTCATAAATCTCTTCGCCGGCCAGATGCTTCATCTCTTCTTCCGTGCTTGCACGGTGTGAGCCAAGCGCGAAGTAAACGGTGATGTCCTCATCGCGGATGCCTCCCGCGTTGAGCTCGGCAATCACAGCGGGAAGGATTTTCCAGCTCGGGCAGGGTCTGGTAATATCACTTGTGACAATCGCGACGGTTTCTCCCGGTTTCACAATTTCGCAAAGTCTTTGTGAAGCCACCGGATTTTCAAGAGCCTGGGTGACAAGTGCCTGCTCATCACAGTCCTGCGGCAGATTCGAAGGCATCAGCTCATAAAGAAGCCGGCTGTCTTCGATTTCAATGGATTCGGTGCGGCTGCCAAGTCTGAACGAGAGTTTCATAAACCGCCTCCTTATTCATCCCACTTGATGATTCTGACCCTGACCATACCGCGGACCTCATTGAGTTCACGGATATTATGCTCATCAACCTCGGAGTTGACATCAAACAGGGAATAAGCATAATCACCAAGTGATTTGTTTGTCATATTTTCAATGTTGATGCCGTCCTCGGAAAGAACAGCGGTAATCGCCGCCAGAACACCGGGAAGGTTTTTATGAATCAGGCAGATTCTCGCCTTGCCGCTGCGTTCCAGCACAACCGTCGGCATGTTCACGGAGTTCTTGATATTTCCGTAGCGCAGATAATCATCGATTTCCACGGCCGCCATTCTTGCGCAGTTTGCTTCGGATTCATAGGTGGTTCCGCCAAGGTGCGGAGTCAGGATGACATTTTCCGTCTCGATCAGTTTTCTGGTCGGGAAATCGGAAACGAATTTTGCGATCTTGCCGGATTTGATGCCTTCAATGATGGCATCCTCATCGACAACCGCATCACGTGCGTAGTTGATGATGCGCACGCCGTTTTTCATTTTTGAGATCGCCTCACGGTTGATCAGATGGCGTGTGTCAGCCTTGAGCGGCACATGGAGTGTGATGAAATCACTGTATTTCAGCAGATCGTCCAGTGAATCCACTCTGAAGACATGACGGCTGATGCGCCATGCGGCATCCACGGAAAGGAACGGGTCATAGCCGTAAACCTTCATTCCCAGTGAAAGCGCAATATTGGCAACTGCCGAACCGACATTTCCGGTACCGATGACACCGAGTGTCTTGCCGGCATATTCCGGACCCGCGAACTGTTTCTTGATCTTTTCCATCCGCTTTTCAATCGGTCCTTCAGAATCGTCGTAGGTATAAACCCATTTCAGGGCATTGAAGATATCACGGCCTGCCATGGACATGGCAAACAGGAACAGTTCCTTGACACCGTTTGCGTTGCCGCCCGGTGTGTTGAAGACCACGATACCCTTCTCGCTGCATTCTTCCAGCGGAATTGTATTGACACCGATGCCTGCTCTGCCGATGCATTTCAGTTCTTTATTGAAAGGATAGCCATGCATGTCCGATGCTCTGACAAAAATAGCGTCAGGTCTGGAAACATCATCACCCACGATATAATCTTCGGGTCTGAGTACATCTTTACAGGATTCGGATATATTGTTCAGCGTCTTAACCTTGTACATCGTCATTACCTTCTTTCTCCGTCTGCCGCGGTTCGTCACATTATAGCATACTCATTGAAAAACGCACGGTTTCAATGAACATTATGACAAAGTGTTCAGATAATCTGGAAAATATAAAATTTCAGATAGGATGTTTCTTCATTTCTCCACAGAATCGGGTGATCGCTGTTCTGCTGGGTGACACTGACCTGTTTCAGCATGACTCCCGCTTCCGCGGCCGCCTCTTTAAGCATCTGTTCAAACAATGAGGTTTCCATATATCTGGAACAGGAACAGGTGGCCAGATAGCCTCCGTTTGCAAGCAGCTCCATCGCCCGTTTGTTGATGCGCTTATATCCGTTATATGCCTTCATGACAGTGCGGCGCGATTTGGTGAAGGCAGGCGGGTCAAGAATGATCAGATCAAACTCTCCCGACTTCAGTTCATCCAGATATTCAAACACATCCGCCTGTATAAACGACATTCTGTTTTCCAGATGGTTCAGACATGCATTTTCATAAGCCTGTTTCAGGGCGGTTTCAGACACATCCACGGCACTGACATGCGACGCCTCTCCAAAAGCGGCATTCAATGCGAATCCGCCGGTATGGGTGAAGCAGTCGAGAACCTTCTTGCCCCTTGCCATATTGCGTATGAGCACACGGTTGGATTTCTGATCCAGGAAATAGCCTGTCTTCTGGCCGTTTTCAATATCGACATTCAGCTTCAGACCGTTTTCGCTGATCACCGTCTGCGGTTTCAGATCTGTCGGTTCAAAGAATCCTTTGTATTGGGCAAGGCCTTCCTTCTCTCTTGCGGCAATGTCATTGCGCTCATAGACCGCATGGATTACAATGCCTTCTTCCGCAAGCACATTCTTCAGAAGACCGTAGATCATTTCACGGCGCTGTTCAAAACCGGCACAGCTGATCTGTGTGACCAGGATGTCATTGTAAAGATCAACGATCAGCCCGGGCAGAAAATCCGCTTCTGAAAAAACCAGACGGCAGTTGGAAAGATTATCCGGATTGGTTGTTTTACGGAATTCAAACGCAGCTTTCAGACGCTTTTCAAAGAAGGAACGGTCAATATGCTCATGTTCATTTCTGCTGAGAATGCGGACGGCGATATGCGAGCAGGCGGAATAAAATCCGGCTGCCACGAAATCACCCGCCTCACTGAGAATACGGACAACGGCACCGTCTTCAATATTTTCATCACATGTCAGCAGATTGTTGCGGTACATCCACATCTGCCCCTTTTCAAGGAACTCTCGCCCCTGATCAGAAATCACAACTGCCGGACAATTCATCTTTCCACCTCATCCAGAATATTTCTCAGATATGCTGTTTCACGCTGATAGTTTGCGACCCGGTCCAGATCCCTTTGCGTAACCGATGGAATTCTGGAAAGATCGCTGTTATGGCGAAGATCTGCCAGCTTGACACGGATTGCGTCCGGATTGGCTGAAAGTCTTCTCAGATAATCCTTGCGTCTTTCACCTTCGCGTCTTGTCACACAATCCACGCAGGCAATCACCGCATCGTCAAAGCCGCTTTTTCTCAGATCTTCCAGGCTGGTTTCAGTATCCTCAACCACATCATGAAGAACAGCGCTGATCACGGATGTCATGTTTCCTTCTGTGAATGTGGAAACGGTAACCGGATGATTGATATAATCGCTGCCGCCCTTGTCCTTCTGGCCGCCATGAACACGATGGGCAATCGCAAGCGCTCTTTCATACATCTCTGCATCATGTGCATCAAGATCAGATGATTCCGGGCTGATTTCAGAAGGAACCCATTCATTCTGAAACGGATCGAGATATTCCGCTTTTCCGTCATATGTGCGGTATATACGGTTGCCGCATTTCCTGTCAATCAGATACTTCATATTCACCTCCGGTACAACATACGCATTATAGCAAAAATAACCACTGTGAAATCCGCATTATTGCAATCACACGAATCATTGTATCTGTCTGATACAGATCATCTTTTTTTTTACTTTCCGGGCATTGCAGATGTCCTTGCACAAGAAAAAGTCCCCTGAACAGAGGACTTCTTCCTGTGCTTATGGTGCCCGCGGTCGGACTCGAACCGACACGGTGTCGCCACCGGGAGATTTTGAGTCTCCTACGTCTACCAATTCCATCACGCGGGCATATCACGCATCGTTTATTTTAGCTTAGAGTCTTTCCAAATGCAATAACAGGAGCTGTTATGTGACAGCTCCTGTTATCCAGTTTGTTCAATAATTCAGCTTATTCAGCCTGTCTTGCCTTGGCTTCAGCAATAACCTTGTCCGCAACTTCCTTCGGAGCGGTCTGGTATCTGTCAAAGGCCATGACATAGCGGCCTCTGCCCTGTGTCATCGCACGCAGTTCGTTGGCGTATGTGAGCATTTCAGCTACAGGCACTTCAGCATTGATGACCTGGTCGCCTTCATCGTTGACAGCCATATCCATGATGAGACCGCGTCTCTTTGTGATATCGCCCATCAGTGTTCCGGTATATTCTTCCGGAGCAATAACGGTAACCTTGCCGATCGGCTCAAGCAGAGCGGGTTTTGCATTGGGCATTGCCTTGTTGTAAGCAAGTCTTGCGGCTTCCTTGAAGGCAACTTCCTTGGAGTCAACGGGGTGGTAGGATCCGTCGAACAGTGTCGCCTTGACACCGACAACCTTATATCCGGCCAGAGGACCCTTGTTCATGCAGTCACGCAGACCCTGTTCTGTCGGAGGGAAGTACTGCTTCGGAACAGCACCGCCGAAGACTTCCTCGGCGAAGACCATATCATCGCTGTCACACGGTTCGAAACGTACCCAGACGTCACCGTACTGGCCGGCACCGCCGTTCTGCTTCTTGTATTTACCCTGAGCTTCTGCCTTGCCGCGGATTGTTTCACGATACTGAACGATCGGGGTTTCAGTCTCAACTTCAACCTTGTACTTCGACTTGAGCTTGGAGATGATCAGATCGATGTGCTGATCGCCGAGTCCGTAGAGAACCTGCTGATGTGTTTCAGCATTGTTGTCCAGGCGGATGGTTCCGTCTTCCTGCATGAGGTTGCGGATACCGACGGACAGCTTGTCTTCGTCAGCCTTTGTCTTCGGTCTGATCGCATATCCGAGCATCGGCTCCGGATATTCAATTCTCGGGAAATGAACAGGCTTGTTCTTTGCGCAGAGTGTATCGTTTGTCTCAGTGTTGCTGAGCTTGACAACTGCACCGATGTCACCGGTGAACAGCTTGCCGACGCCGATCTGGAACTTGCCGTTGATAACGAAGATCTGAGCGATCTTTTCATTGGCATCCTTGTTGGCGTTGTAGACCTGGCTGTCGCTGTTGAGAACACCGGACATCACCTTGAGGTAGGAGATCTTTCCGACAAACGGGTCGACCACTGTCTTGAAGACGAATGCGGAGAGAGTTTCGTTCTCATTTGTTTCCAGGGATACTTCTGCATCCTTGTCATCAAGAGCCTTGATTGCACCCTTTTCAGCATAGCTCGGGAAGTATTCGGTAATGAGATCCATGAGTCTCACGATACCGGTCTGGTTGATCGCGCTGCCGCAGTAAACAGGACGGATGTCACCGGCTCTGACGCCGATTCTGAGTCCTTTTGCGATTTCGTGCTCATCGAATTCCTCACCCTCGAAGAATTTTTCCATGAGTTCATCGTCGCCCATTGCGATTGCTTCGGCAATTTCAGCATAGTGCTCTTCAACCGCATCAGCCATGTCAGCAGGAACTTCCTGCGGCTGGGTCGGGTTGTCATAATACCATGCCTTCTTTCTCAGGATGTTGACAGAACCGATTGTCTTGCCGCCTTCAATGATCGGCATTTCAAACAGGAACACGCTCTTGCCGAACTTGTCTCTGAGCGCCTGGTAAACCTGGTCGTAATGTGCATGCTCATCATCGATCTTGTTGATGAAGAAGATGGTGGGCAGCTTCTTCTTCGCAGCTGCGAGCTTCCAAGCTCTTTCTGTGCCGGCTTCGATGCCTTCTTTGCCGTTGACGACGATCAGCGCGTTGTCACCGACTGCGATACCGGTTGCTTCTTCACCTTCGTAGTCCATGTAACCCGGAGTATCGATGAAGTTGATCTTTCTGTTTTTCCATTCAACCGGTGCCAGATGGCAGTAGACAGAGAGTCCTCTCTTGCCTTCTTCCGGATCAAAGTTCAGAGCGGTTGTACCGTCGTTGTTCTTGCCGAATTTATCGATCTGCTTTGTCTTGTACAGGCAGGCTTCGATGACGGTGCTCTTGCCTGCCCCTGAGTGGCCGAGTACGACTACATTTCTAACTTCATTTGCCAGATAATCTCTCATATTGTTTTTTCACTCCCTTGAATTATTTGAGAATGTCTTTAAGGTCAGCGAGACATTCCTTACGGACATAATGAATTGCCATGTTGGCATTATTGTCTTTGACAGTCTTGTCAGCGCCGTTGGCGATCAGCAGATTGACAAGGCTCGGATAACCGATATATGCGGCTCTCATCAGAGCTGTGCATCCCTTGTGGTCAACCGCGTTGATATCAGCGCCGTTGGCGAGCAGATATTCAATGATATCTGTCTTGTAGCCATTGACAGCTTCCATCAGGGAAGTTCTGCCCTGCTCATCAACCGCATTGACATCCGCACCTTTGGAAACGAGATATTCAACGACTTCCTTCTCACCCAGAAGCGCAGCTCTCATCAGGGCTGTTCTTCCCTTATTATCGTGTGAGTTGACGTCGGCACCTGCATGAACGAGCATTCTGCAGATTTCCACATGTCCCTTCTTTGCCGCACCCATCAGAGCGGTCTTGTTGTTTCTGTCACGCTTTCTTGCGTCTGCTCCGTTGTCGAGCAGGAATCTGACGATATCCTCATAACCGCGCTTGGCACTTCTCATCAGAGCTGTCCTGCCGTCACCGCTGGCGACATTGACGTCGGCACCCTTTGCGACCTGCGCACAAACCTTGGCAAAATCTCCGCTTGCCGCTGCATCAAAGAATTCCTGATTTGTCTGATCCATACTGTTTTCCTCCTACTGATAATCAGATAATGAAGTTTTTTGACCAAAAAAGATGGACATGAAATATCCATCTAAAAAACTCTTTCGGATTTGTTATCAACCCCGCCTAAAAGACCGCGATCCTCCGTGTTTGTTTCCTTTGCAAGTACAATTAAAAGTCCACTATCAACAGGCATATTATGAAGTCTCCAGTCTCATCTGCAAGATTGAAATCTTACCTAAGTACATTTTATCGAAAACGCTTAAATCTTCAATAGGATTTCATTGAACATCCTGTGATAATTGTGAAAACCATGTCAATTTTATGAAAGAGCTTTCATTATTTCAGAAGCCGCTCTGCCGCTCTGTAGCCCGGCATATAGTATTCCACCAGATTCCAGAAGCGTTTTGAATGATTGCCTTCGAGCATGTGCACGTATTCATGAACAAGCACATAATCAAGACATACAGACGGGAAATGAATCAGCCGGCACGAAATGGATATGTGCGCCCTGGCGGGCGTGCAGCTGCCCCAGCGGCTGGTCATGAATTTGATTGTGATCTTCGGCAGCGCTTTTCCGTTTGCCCTGCAGATATCGCGATCATATTTGTCTCTTCTTTCGCGGATCATTTCAAGCAGCCGCTTTGAGGCTTCATTATAAAAAACCCGCCTGCGGTTTTCATCTGTATCATTGCGCAGATGATAGGTCAGTCCGTTTTCATCAATGCTCAGATAATCAGAAGCGGACTTCACACAATGCACAGGCATCCTTCTGCCCATCCACATGGCATCTGAACCATCTGCGCCATAGGAACAGTTATCTTCCTTGCGTTCCATCCCTGCTTCGGCTTTGAGAATCCATTGTTCACGGCTCAGGATAAATTCCCTGATCTGTGCATCAGAGACATATCTGGAACAGCTGATCCGCAATGAACCGTCCTCCCCCACGCGCATATACATGTTTTTGATCCGCTTGTATTCGACGGCAACAGTTCTGGTTTTTCCCGCCGCAAAGATTTCAATCACTTTTATCATGCGTTCTATTATAGACTCCTTTGTATCGGCATACTGCGAAAGATTTTTCATCTTTGATTTTTCGTTGTTGTTTTCGGTTTTCCTTTATGCTATTATCAATAAGCACATGGCGGCTATGGTGAAGTTGGTCAACACACTGGATTGTGGCTCCAGCACTCGTGGGTTCGAGTCCCACTAGTCGCCCCATGCATAAAGTCTCCGGAAACGGAGACTTTTTTCATGCCTTTCCGCATTTTTCAAAAGACAGATAACAAAACGCCCCGGCAGAACTGATGTCTGCTTAAGGCGTTTATTTTTTGATATTTCAGTTTTGAATGAAAATCCCCGCTTTTGCAGGGATCAGATGTGCTCAGTTGTTGATGTTTGTGCCGGGATTCATGTCAATCGCATCCGGAATGACATTCTGTTCGATTTCCTCAATATCATGTGTGAATTCATCGGGCAGAATGATTGAAATCAGCTGTGCTTCCGGCTTGTAGGAGAGCATCATTGTCTCGCCGTGATATTCCATGACAGCAGTTACGCATGTGATCGGAATATTCTTCAGCGCGGCCGCGAATTTTTCCGCATTCGGAATGAACGGCAGCGGCTTGGTCGTTCCGGGCCAGTCTTCGTTTTCCTCAGGCTGGGTCAGAATGACGCCATGGCCGGTAATGCCGTCCGCATTGAGAATCTGTGCGACATACAGCAGCATTTCTTCCTTGCTGAGGTCCTTGACATTATATGTATACGTTGTGCAGCGCGGATCTTTTTCGATTGATCTTGTCATAATAGTTTCCTTCTTTCCTTACCTTAATAACTATATCCCAAGCAATGGAACATTTCCAATGACAATTTCAATCACCTGCATTCTGCGAAGGATGAATCAGATTGATCAGATAAGCGGTAACCGGTGAGTTCTCATCCAGATAGGCCTCATTCTCCGTGTTATAGGAATCCGCAGACATGTACAGCTGGATGGTTCCGGCTGTTTTCGCCATGCTCAGCAGCTCCAGATGCGCACTGTTCACGGCCAGCTCCGCAATGCATGGAACGCCGCTGCTTTCGTTTGATGTCAGGCTGATGCCGCGGTGGTCGCGGATATCGATGATCCGCACATTTCTCAGAAGGCAGCCAGTCAGCGGACTGTCCGAGCGCGGATTAAGGGTGACAAAAACATCCGCCCGCTGGCCTGCGCTCATATTGGAAACAGAAGTCACATCCACTTCCAGCGTGAACGAAACCTGGTTCTTTCGCAGCTGAGCGGCGGCGTGATCGGGAATTTCGCTTTCATCAAAAAGCATCGATTCATAAAACGGGGACCCGGCCGGAATCATGCCCTGGATCTCGGTGTACTTGCCGATGATATCCGCCTTGTCGGTATATGCAAGGTTCTGCAGATAGCGTCCGGGAATCTTCACGGCGATCAGATCATCTTCCGAGATTTTTGTGCGGGGCATGATATTGTGCGATGCGATATATGTCTCTTTCAGGTCCAGTTTCGCACTGACATAAATCTGAAACAGAAGAAAATTCATTGCCAGCAAAGCGACTGCCAGCCCCAGGGCGAGTGCGGCTTTGGCTGCGATTGTTTTTCTCATAATAAAAGCCTCCTGAGTCTTGTATTCCCCAAAAGGCTTTCAAATCCCTGTTTTTCAATTATCCGATGAATGAAACATCCTTGAGATCTTTGCGCGGCCTGATTTGCGGCTCTTGATCCCTGTATCCGATGGCGATCACGGACATGATCTGCTCATTATCGGGGATGCCGAACACTTCCCTGAGTCCATCCTCATCGCGCAATCCCATGATCAAGGTGTCAAGATCGTGATTCTTTGCAGCAAGGATCAGATATGCATCGTGCAGACCAAGATCATATGCTCCCCAGCAATCCCCCGGCGCATTGTCAGGCTCTCCGTTTGTAAAGCCGGAAACGCCTTTGACAAAAGATGTCACAATCAGGGCGGCGCCATGGGAGCTCTTCTGATTGAATGAGGGCAGTTTTTCCCATGCTTTCGCAATCATTACATCACTGCATGCCGTATAGGTTCTTGCGGTCTGTGAGTTTTTCCATGACGGGGCTGCCTGCGCCTCTTTGAGAATTGTCTCAATCAGTTCTGCGGAAGGTCTTTCATCTTTGTAGGCACGGACACTTCTTCTTTCCGTGATGAGTTTTCCAAATTCCATAGGGATCCTCCTTTATTCGTCATCAGTTTCAATGAGATCGATGATATCTTCCAGCGGTATTTTCTTTCTTTCCGCGGTTTCCAGATACATGGAACTCACTCTTCGTATGGTTGTTTTCACGCTTGCAAAGCTGCCGCCCAGCTTGCGCTCATCAGATTCAAAATATGTGATCATCACCCGCTTTGGCTGCGGACTGTTCATCACTTCGGCAATGACCTGATCAAGATGCTGTTTCTGTTCTTCGGAAAGCTCCGGCTTTTCATCGGTCAGCCTTGCGGTTTCCCTGATGACATCATCATATCCGGTGAGTGCCGCAAATGGAGAAAACTGGGCGGCTCTGGAAGTGCGCGGGGCGGGATGATGTCTTTTTGAAACAGGATGTTCCATATACAGAATATCACCATAGCGTCTTTCCGCCTCTTTTGCGGCTTCTTCCATTTCGGAATTCACGGTTTTGTTCATGCCTTGTGTCCTCCGATCTGCTCATTGCGCTGCCTGCCGGTGGCGCTATCCTCAAGACTGACTCCCTTGAGCACTGCATTCTTTCCGAATTTCTTCTGGATTTTCAGAATCGCCTGCTGGACATTGTGTTCCTTTTTCAGATCTTCCTCAAGCTTTTCATTGACCGCCTGGGCTTTGACATGATCATCAAACAGACTGATCTGACTGAATTCAACCATATTCTTTGCCTCATTTTCCGGCACGACATTGCAGGCGGTGATGTTGATCCGTCTGATCAGAAGCGAGGGATCGGTAATTCTCTCATATAATTTCAGCACTCCGTCGATCACCATTTTCGAGGAAGAGGTGCGCCGGGGCATATGGGCGGTGCCGTGCACGCCTTTTGGAGCGATGCGGCCGTAATAATCCTTTTTCAATTCGCCGCTGTAATCCCCGTCACTCAATGAGGAGCGGTCATAGCTGATGCTTAACACAAAGGCATCGCTGAGCAGTCTGTGATCAACCAGATTCAATACCAGCGCATCGGTCATTTCCCTGACAACGATCTTCGCCTTTTCATTGGAGTAGGGACTCATGAGAACCTGGCCGCTGCCGATGGAATTGGATGCGGGTTTATAATCCTTGATTTCCGAAATCAAGGTATCCTCATAGCCGAAGGCATGGTCAATCAGAAACTCCGCATTGACGCCGAACAGTTTATAGAGAAGCTCCTCATTTTCAACCGCGCATCTGGCCACGTCGCCCATGGTATACATGCCGTTGGCCTCAAGCTTTGCGCCGATGCCCCTTCCCACACGCCAGAAATCCCGCAGCGGCTGATGCGTCCAGAGATAGCGTCTGTAATCCATCTCGCTTAATTCGGCAATCCGCACGCCATCCTCATCGGCGGGCATTTTCTTTGCCACGATATCCATCGCAACCTTGGCAAGATACATGTTGGAACCGATTCCGGCCGTGGCGGTGATGCCGGTCAGGGAAAGCACTTCGCGGATCATCCGGATGGCCAGCTCATGTGCGGTAAGGCCGTATGTTTTCAGATATGAGGTGACGTCCATGAACACTTCATCAATGGAATAGACATGGATATCTTCCGGAGCGATATAGCGCAGATAGACACTGTATACCTTTGAAGAATATTCCATATACAATGCCATCCGCGGCACGGCGGCGATATAGCTCAGTTCCAGATACGGATCTTCGGCCAGCTCCTTCGCATTGATGGAGGCTCCTCTGAAAGGCTGATAGCGGATCGCCTCACGGCGGGCCTGATTGATTTCGCGCACCTTGCGGATCACTTCGTAAAGTCTGCCTCTGCCAGGGATTCCATAGGCTTTGAGCGCAGGCGAAACAGCCAGACAGATTGTCTTATCCGTCCGGCTGGTATCGGCGACCACAAGATTTGACAGCAGCGGATCAATTCCCCTCTGCTGACATTCCACACTGGCATAAAATGACTTGAGGTCTATGGCAATGTAGGTGCGCTGGTCTGTCATTCACTTCTTCTTTTCTTTTTTTATTTCTGCGGAATCAGTCCGCTGTTGAAACTCTGACGTCTTCTTCTGCCAAGCATGAACATTCCCGTGGCAGTGACTGAGAGTTCCGGGAGTCTGCCCGGATTGGCTGAATTATCACGGATATATGCCCTGCCTTCGATCAGGACACGGTCACCTTCGTTGAACCCGTAAGCCTCATCCGCGCGCCAGTCTCTGGCGGTATAGCTGATGATATCGACCGAACCGTCTTCTTCTGTGTAAGAGTGATACCAGATGCGGCTGTTTGTTTCCCTGGTCAATACGGAAATCTTCTTGTCCTGTCCTCTGACCGTCAGTCTGCCGAAGGCCATTTTCTTGTCGCCTCCCTCACCGAGGTCCGTGCGCATTCTGGCGGTGCCGTCTGCTTCGATGGTGCCGATCATGGTAATGTGATAGCAGATCACTTCACCGTTCCTGTCTCTGATCGATTCAAATGAAAAATAATCTTTTACACTCATGGATGTTTCCCCGTTAATACTTTCCCTCTTTGGCAAGAGTGATCATCCGTTTTACGATTTTCTGCGGCCAGCCCTGCACAAGGCGCTCATCAAAGGCATTTTCAAACCAGTGATCCTCCCGCAGCAGCATCGTCAGCAAAGCTGCGCATGTTTCAAAATCCGCTTTCTCAAGTTTTTCCAGTTCCGCCTGTGCATCGATCGGAACTTTGAAGAAACGGCGGTCATCGATGATGAGAAGTCCGAGCGTTCTGAGTGCCCCGTAATAGGCATCTTTGCGCATCGGATGCATCTCCATCAGATTGTTCAGCACGAAGAGGATATCTTTTTGATTCACGCTCCGTCTCCTTCGGAGTTTTCTTCGGACGTATCGCCTTCTTCAGCCGCATCGCCTTCATCCGCCGGCGCGCTTTCCTTGGCCTTCGCCTTCGGATTCAGCCATGAAAGATATTCGCTGAGATAGCTGTCCTGACCATAATAATGATCTTCATTAACAGCATGTTCCGTGATGTCGCACTTTGCTTTTTTGGCTGCCTCAATATAATCCATTGCGCTTTGCGGATCAAACAGACTGTCCTTTGTGCCATAGCTGACAAACTGTCTGACTGCCTGGGAAGTGATATCCCTGGTCAGATCCGTCTCCTCAACCAGCGCTTCTCTCTCCGTCACGCTGCGCACCTTTTCGGAATCATAATGTGAAAACAGCAGCGGAATATTGTTGCGGTAATTCATGAACGGATAAATCATCGCCACGCCGTTGACTTCGTCCGAGATGCCGTCCGTGCCGTCCTGGCCATAGCTTTCCGGAAGGATGGATGTGCCCATGATCCGGTTGATATACTGACATGCCAGATTGCCGCCGGCTCCATAGCCGAGCAGATGAATCTGATCAATCTTGTAGCCGTAATCGCCCGCATGTCCTCTGACCCATCTGACCGCTCTTTGCAGATCCATTTCCGCAATCGGGTAAGGATAGGGATTAGCCCTGTACCAGAGCACAAAGGCGGTGATTCCATGTTCATTGAGCGCTCTGGCAATCTCGGCGCCTTCGTCATCTCTTCCTTCATTGGAGCGGATCGCATAGCCGCCGCCCGGAATGATGATGACTGCCTGATTGCTGCCCTCTGCCACATAAGGAATGACAAACGGTTCATCGTTGTAAAGGATGGAATCATATTCACCCTGGATGCCATGGGTATAGGTATAGGTATCAATGATGTTCAGCACATCCTTGTATTCGCTGCCTGTGATCGCCTTTTCAAAGCGCAGCCTTGCGACCGGTACAGGCGGTTCCGAATCGATTTCCATATATTCGGTTTTGTTGACAAGATCATTGCCAGGAATCGTTCCCCATATATTGATTTTCTGATCATAATCCGCAATCGGTTTGCCTTCATCATTGCCCAGCGGATTAAGCAGGAACAGCGTGCCGCCGATGACGGCTGAAAAGACAGCGCATGCAAGAACAATTCCGCAGACTCTGAGAATTTTGCTCCACCATACCCGGTCATCCCAGTCCGGACCGGTAAAAAAGGTCATGTAAAAAAGCAGTATTGCACCAAGGATGAGAATCACAAGATTTGACTTCAGACCAAGCGTGTAAACAGCTCTGTAAGCGCCGAATACAATCAGCGCGATGGCTGCCGTAAAGCCTCCTAATCGTTTCATAAGTTTCCCCATTCAATCTGCTTAAATGATACCAAAAATCAGGCATGGTGATGAACGGATTATGCCGTTTTTCGATTTTCTTAAGCTGGAATGGTGCTTATTCGACGCTCTTGAGCGCCTCAACCGGGTCAATCACATCCAGATAGCGGTCAGAGAAGATATTCACCGCCAGGGCAAACACCGCGCAAAGCGCAGCCGCAATGAAATAGCTCTTCAGATGCAAAGAAACCGCAAGATAGATCGAAGGCAGATTGAGAATGGATGTCAGCGTCTGTGCAAATGCCCAGCCAAGCGGAATGCCCGCCGCAATGCCGATGGCGCTCAGAATCAGCGTTTCACGGTCTATATAGGTATGAACCTCACGGTCAAAGAAGCCGAGCACCTTGATGGTGGCGATTTCCCTGGTCCGCTCGGAAATATTGATCGAGGAAAGCGTGAACAAAACAACAAAGGCAAGCGCTGCCGACATGACAATGACAATGTATACAACCGCATTGATCAATATGAAGGCCGTCTCAAACTGATCCCCCACCTTCTGTGAGGAAAGAGCCGAGATAACCTTGGGCACTGAGCGCAGCTGTGATTCATATGCTTCATAATCAGCCCCCTCTTTCAGATTGATGAGCATGCCGTTTTCCGTATAATCACGAAAGTGCTTCTCATAGCCTTTGCGGGTCATGTACACATAATTGCCAAGATAATTGTCACAAAGCTCACTGACCCTCAGATCAGCGGTGGAAAGATCCGCCAGTTCCAGATGAACGGTATCCCCCTTTCCAAAGCCAAGCATATTTGACGCATTCAAAGTTACCAGCACACTGTTTTCATCCAGGCTGATTTTGGGATGGTTCTGATTGTGGAGCAGGATAAATGAATCCAGATCATCGATGTCATCAAACACAAACAGCTGCAGGGTTTCCTGTCTTCCTTCCTGAAAGGAGATACGGGCGCTGGTGATCATCAGATCCAGATATGATTCTGTGTCCGGATGATTTCTGACTGTATTGTCCAGTTCAGCATGATCCGCATCCTGCGCCACCGCCATCACATCATACAGAAATGTCTGCTCATACTGGCGGGGCACCAGGTCGCGCACCGAATCGCCGATTGCAAAGCCGAATAAAAGCAAAGCCATACAGCCGGCAATGCCGCTGAGCGTCATCAGCATTCTCTTCTTGTATCTGAACAGATTGCGGGCGGTGACTTTGTGCAGGAAACTCATCCGCTTCCATAGCACGGGAATTTTTTCAAGGAATACCCTGGAGCCGGCTTTGGGGGCTTTGGGACGCATCAAAGATGCCGGAGCCTGGATCAGCTCGTTTCTGGCAGCCGCAAGCACCGCGCCGATCACCGCAGACAGAAACAGCAGCGGTCCGCTGATTCCGTATAAGGGCACAAAGGAAAGCCGGTATGAGGGCAGCAGATACATGATTCCGAAAATCACAAAGATAAACAGCGGCAGCGCCACAAAGGCCAGAACGGTGCCAAACACACTGCCAAGCACGCATGCCAGCGCCGCATAGATGATGTATTTGGCCATGATCTCACCATCTGTGTATCCAAGCGATTTATATGTGCCGATCAGACCTCTCTCCTCTTCCACCATGCGGGTGATGGTGGTAAGCGAAATCAGGATCGCAACAATCAGAAAGACCGCAGGGAACACGGTGCCGATCGCTTCGATACTGCCGGCGTCTGAATCAATGTTTGCATAGCCGGAAAGCGCCATGCGGTCGCGGATATACCAGGAGGCTTTATCAATGTCGTCAATCGTCCGGTAGGCTTTTTCAAATTCTTCTTCCGCCTCCTGTCGGCCTTCGTTATATTCCTGCCTGCCTTTTTCCAGTTCATCGCGTGCTTCGCGCAGTTTCGCATAGCCGTCCAGAATCTCAGCAAGGGCATCATTGAGCTGCGCATATGTGCTGGTGCGGCTGGCATCCAGCTGGGCCTGTCCTTCTTCCAGCTGGCGGTATCCATCCGCGATCTGAGCCTCACCCGAAGCGATACCTTCTCTGATCTGACGGATACCGTCATCAATGGCCGCAATTGCTTCGTCAATCCCGTCTTCGCTGATGCCGTTTTCACTCAGGCCATCGGTGATCGATTTGCGTAATGCTGTCAGTTCATCACGCTTCGCATGCAAGTTCGCAAGTGCTTTTTCATATGTTTCCACAAGTTCTGAAACGGTTTGCGGCTCTTCCGTTTCCGCAATCTTGGCAAGCTGCGAAGGCATCTGTTCAAACTGTTCCTTCAGCTGCGGAAGCATTTCTCGCAGATTTTCTTCGGAATCGGACATTTTCAGAACATTGACCATCCGCTTCATGCGTCCGTCCTGAAGCAGTTCATTGATCGAATCGCTGCGCATGCATGCATTTTCATACGCTTTGACAAAATCACCGCATGTCTGTTTTTCAGAAAGCGGATCATATTTCTCAATCACCTTCAGCAGCGGTTCATATTCCGTTTCGGTCTGATCCAGCGGAGTGTCCGCTTCCGCCTGTTTCAGCGTTTCAATAAGCGCCAGTGTCTCTTCGCTGAATAATATTTCACGGTCACTTTCCGCTTCTTCGATATAGGCAAGAATGGTTTCTGAAGTTTCCCTGACACTTGCTTCAGGCAGCTCAACGCCATCTTCCTCAAGCTGATCCATGAAGGCACTGATTTCATCGATGGCATCGCTGATCTCGGAAAGCTTCGTGTCTTCAGGCAGTTCGGCAAGAAGCTCCATGAACAGCACAACTTTCTCATCCTCAAGCTGGGCAATGCCCTCATCCAGCTGTAAAAGGCCCTCATCAATCTGGATCAGACCTTCTTTTGCCTCAAGCAGCTGCTTTCTGTTTTCCTCAAGTGCTTCAATCTGAGCGAGAAGATCAGCCTTTGTCTTCTGAAAATTCGCACTTTCCTGATCAAGCAGCGCACGGTTTTCATTGATCAGACGCTGGGCATCGGCCAGTGCCTTTTCGGCGGTGCGGCTGGACTGTTCATACATGCTCATGCCGTCATCCAGCTCTTCCTGCCCCTCTCTGATTTCCTGCTCGCCTTTCTCAAGTTTCCGCTTCGCTTCCAAGAGCTCGGTAAGAATCTTCTCTTCCTCTTCACGCACTTTCGCACGGGCGTCTTCCTTGATCTTTTCCGTACGGCCGTTTTCACGGTCAATGCGGATGGATGATTCAATCCGTTTGCGCAGGTGTTCCACCGTATCGGTATATTCCTTTGAGAAACAGAACAGTTCCTCGCAGCCTTCAATTCTGAGTTCGATCTGTGTATAAAGTCCTGTCTGCGCAGCGCCATCACGGATAAAGACGGTATCGGAAGAGATGGCCGCATCGCGGTAAGCGACGGAGCCGAAGGGATTGTTCACATTGCGCACATCGGTCACAATGGCGCTGATCTGATATTCATGGACAAGGATGCGGCTTTCCTGTTCCTCCTCATCATCTGTCTGTTTTTCAGAAACATGAATGATATCGCCGATTGCGGCGCCGGTATCTTTGACAAAGCGTTCCGTGACTGCGCATTCGCTGTCTTTTGAAGGCATTGTTCCTTCTTTGATAAACGGCATATTGATACTGCCTTCTCCCAGCGTGGTCAATGTAACCGTCAGCTCGGTATCGTTGCATGATGCCTGGCAATCCTCTGTATAGATCCCCTGCACCGCTTCGATTTCATCCATATTGTGCAAAGCAGCCAGATCATCATCGTCAAAGCCGAGGGTTGAAACAATCGAAAGATCATGGAAATTCTGCGCATCAAAAAAATCATCCGCTGAAATACGCAGATCCTCGCAGGCTGCCTTCAGCCCGGAAAACATCATGACCCCGAGCATGGTGATGACCATAATGGAGAGAAATCTGCGTCTGGAACGGCGGATGGTGCGGAAAATATCACTGAAGTATGGTGAGCGTTTTCTTACCATTCGATTTCCTCGATCGGTTTTGGATGATCATTGACACTCATTGAAACAACCTTTCCATTTTTGAAGCGGATCAGTCTGTCGGCCATCTCCGCAAGTGCGGAATTATGGGTGATAATCAGAACCGTGATGCCGTCCTTGCGGCATGTGTCCTGAAGAATCTGAAGAACCTGCTTGCCGGTCTGATAGTCCAGGGCGCCGGTCGGCTCATCGCACAATAAAAGCTTGGGATTTTTGGCAATGGCCCTGGCAATCGATACACGCTGCTGTTCACCGCCGGAAAGCTGGGACGGGAAATTGCCCATCCTTGCGCCAAGCCCGACCTTGCGCAGTGTTTCAGCCGGATTCAATGCATGCCTGGACACCTGCACAGCCAGCTCCACATTTTCAAGCGCGGTCAGATTGGGAACGAGATTATAAAACTGAAACACAAAGCCGATGTCATGGCGCCTGTAGCCGATCAGCTCCCTGCGGTTCATTTTGGAAATGTCCTTTCCGTCCACGATGATATTTCCGCGGGTTGCCCGGTCCATTCCGCCAAGAATATTGAGCGCGGTTGTCTTACCGGCACCCGAGGATCCGAGAATCACCGCCAGCTCGCCCTTTTCCACGATGAAATCCGCATCGTCGAGCGCCCTGATCAGCGATTCGTCGCTGCCGTATTCCTTATGCACATGTGAGAATTCGATGTATGCCATATGGATGCATAACAATTTTACTTGGCGTTTTCCTCTGCATCAATGAACAGATTATGGTGAACTGTCGCATTTGTATAAGCGTGTCCGCGGCATTATAATAACGCTATGAATAAAAGGCCAGCCATCACGGAACAGACCAGAAAAAAACTCGTCGAAGCCTTCTGGTCACTCTATATGGAGAAACCCGTGTCACGGATCTCCGTGCGCGAAATCACCGATTGCGCCGGATACAACCGGGCGACCTTTTATCATTACTACACCGATGTCTATCAATTGCTGAGGGAAGAGGAGGACTCCCTTCTCAGACAGATCCGCGATCTGTTTGAAAAGGCGGGCACTGATCAGAACACCATCTCCGTCGGCAATATCGGCGAAATGCTGGTGATTCTGAGAAACAACAATCTCTATGCCAGCGCATTGCTTTCAGACCATGGCGATCCGGCCTTCGTGAACAGTCTCAAGGAACTGTTATGGCCTTACATCAACATGTATCTGGTGCAGCTCAAGGATGAGGGAAGCTATGAGGCGCAGCTGCTGAAGGAATATTATCTTTCCGGCATTTTCGGCACCGTGCGCAGATGGCTCGCCGACCCTCAGATCGGCATCGATGAACTGATCAGTCTTCTGATCGGGCAGATCATGCGTCTGCCTGAGCAGTGAACCATACAGATGTGACAGGAGGATTTATGGAATTCAGAAACAGGAAAATACTGGTCATCGGCCTGGCAAGAAGCGGTCTTGCGGCAATTAAACTGCTTCATGAGATCGGTGTCACCGACATCACCCTTACCGAACAGAAGGAAGTCAAGGAACGTGAATATCTGGAAAGCATCGGCGTGACGATTCTGCCCCAGAGCGATGCCGTTTTCGAAAGACCCTATGACATTGTCATCAAGAACCCGGGTGTTCCGCCCATTTCACCCTTCATCCGCCGCTTCAAGGACAGAGGCATTCCGGTCATCACCGAAATCGAGCTGGCTTATCAGTGCGCAAAGCCCCAGCATTATATCGGCATCACCGGCACCAACGGAAAAACCACAACCACGACACTTGTCTATGAGATCCTGAAAAAGGCTTATGGAGACAAGGCGCATGTCGGCGGCAACATCGGCATTCCCCTGTCTGAGGTTGTGCTCAACAACAACCTGCTCAACGAGGAAGGTCATTACATTTCACTCGAACTGAGCAATATGCAGCTGATTGATTCCGATGAGCTGAAACCCGAGGTCGCTACCATCGTGAACATGACCCCGGACCACATTGACTTCATGGGCGGTCTGGACAATTACTACTACTCCAAGACCAGAATCTATAAAAACATGAAGGATGATGATCTGTTCATCCTCAACTGCGATGATCCGGTTGTTGCGGAATATACAGACCGTTATCCCATCCATTGCAAAAAGTTCACATTCTCACTGGAAAAGAAAGATACCGACGCATATCTGGACGGTGACTGGATGGTCATCGGCGGCGAAAAGATGCTGGAACTCAATAAAATCAGACTGCCCGGCATGCATAACCTGCAGAACATCATGATCGCGGTCAGCGCCTGCCGCAGCATCGGTATTCCTTCCGGTCTCATCCGCGAGGTCATCTATGATTTCAAGGGTGTCGAGCACAGAATCGAATTTGTCCGTGAACTTAATGGCGTGAAATATTACAACGATTCCAAGGGAACCAACACAGATGCGACCATCACTGCTCTCAAGGCTTTCGACAAGGGTGTCATCCTGCTGGTCGGCGGCTTTGAAAAAGGCCTCTCCATGGATGAGATGAAGAAATATCTCGGATGCGTCAAGCAGGTCATCGGCTTCGGCGCTTCCGGACACAGAATCGCTACCGACCTTGTCGGGGAGAAAGCCATCGTTGTCACGACTCTGGATGAGGCGGTCAATGAGGCAGTGAAATGCAGTGAAAGCGGCGATATCATTCTGCTTTCCCCCACCACCTCCTCCTTTGACCAGTATTCATGCTTCGAGGAGCGCGGTGAGCATTTCAAGAGGATCGTCAATTCGTTATGAAAAACAAAAACGCCTATATCGGAGTGTTTGACTCCGGCGCCGGCGGACTCACAGTCGTAAAGCACATCATGGAAATGATGCCGGATGAGAACATCCTGTATTTCGGGGATACCGCGCATCTGCCCTATGGAACCAAATCCGAAAAACAGATCAAGGAATTTGCCACCAACGATGTCGCATTCCTCAATGGTTTTGAACTCAAAAGTCTTGTCATCGCATGCAACACAGCCGATTCGGTCGCCCGCGAAACCCTGATCAAGGAATTTGACATGCCGATTTACGGAGTCATTGATCCCGCCGCAAAGAAAGCGGCCGCAGTCAGTAAAAACGGAAAGATCGGCATCATGGCAACCACCGCAACGGTGCGCTCGGACGCCTATGCCAGAAGAATCCGCCACTACCGCAAGGATGCGGAAGTGTTCTCCCTGGCATGTCCCCTTCTGGTTCCGCTGGTTGAAAACAGAAGATATAAAAAAGAGGATATCGTCGTATCCACCATTCTTCAGGAATATCTGGATCAATTGACCGTGCACGGCATTGACACGCTGGTGCTTGGCTGCACCCATTATCCGCTGCTGATTGATGCGGTGAAGAGTCTGGTGCCGGATATCACCATCGTCTCTTCCAGTGAGGAAGCGGTCATCAATCTGAAAAACAGTCTTGAGGCAACCAGACAGATCAGCGACACACCGGGAAGCGAAAGACGCTTCTATGTCAGCGATGATGCGGATGCGTTCAGACAGAATGCCGAAGTCTTCCTCAACGAAAAACTCGGCAGTGAAGTCATTCAGGTTTCCGTTTAACAAAAAGTCCATTCACATGAATGGGCTTTTCTATTTAATCAGTTTTTTCGGATCTCTGTTTTCCAGCGGAATGCCATGATCCCTGAAAATATCACAGGCCTCCTCATAATGGCTCAGATCCGCTTCCATGGAAGTCAGGATATGGTTGTTGTTTCCATAGACAAAGAAGAATGATTTCCGCATGCCGATCCGTCTGATTTCGTTCATCCTGACAAACTGTTCGTTTCCGGTCAGGCCTTTCCACGATATTCCTTCATCCGTGATGCAAAGCTCTGCCTTCATTGCATCCGCGCTCATATACCAGCCGATTAAGGCAATCACAAGAAACACCCAGAATGCGGGATTGTTAATCCCGCCTGTATCTTTTGAAAAAAACAGAAACAGCCCGGCCAGCAGCGTAAAACCTGCCGCGCTCAATACGGCGGTGATGAAAACGGAACGGTCTTTTCTGATCACAATCTTTCTGTTCATGGGCTTGTTTCTTTGAATTATACAGGAACGCGCGCATGGTTCAAGCCATGGGCTTCCTGGCGCTGTCCCCGACAAAGAAAAAATCCGGTTTCCCGGATTTTTCATGGAGCGAGTGAGCGGAATTGAACCGCCGTGTCCACCTTGGCAAGGTGGCGTTCTACCATTGAACTACACTCGCATCAATGGCGGTTCTGACGAGATTCGAACTCGCGATCTTCTCCGTGACAGGGAGACGAGATAAACCACTACTCCACAGAACCATGTTATGGCGAGGAAAGAGGGATTTGAACCCTCGCGCCGGTTTCCCGACCTATGCCCTTAGCAGGGGCACCTCTTCGGCCTCTTGAGTATTTCCTCATCTGCCAAGTGCACCGTTACTCTTTTCGGCGCTCACTTATAATAGCACGGCCCCCTATGGATTGCAACAACTATTTTCAAACTTTTTATTTTTTGGAGACAGCGGTTATCCCTTGAGGAAAGAGCAGGTCGTTCCGGGAACCGGATGGTTTGTCTCACCCCGCTCCCGGAAAAGATTATACAACCAGTGTGAATATTTTGAAATAGTTAAGTACATCGGTGTAGTACTTTTTGCGGGTATATGCATCCGCGTTGAACAGTTCATGTTCCGCTCCGTCATAGCGGATCAGATATACCATGTTGGAAAGCCGGCGGAATTCATTCTGGCCTTCGTTGTCCACCATCCCGTCATGGCCCGCCTGACAGATCAATACGGGGATGCTGACATAATGGGCATTGTAAAGAGCTGACTCCGTCGCTTTCTTTGCGGCGGCCGCCCACGCAAAGGTGCCGCCCCATGTCTGATAATGGATGTCCTGCATTCTCTGCTCAAACTGATAATCATAGCGGTCACGGTCCATGCACGATGATCTTAAGAAGAGATCCTCCCCTCTCCATTCATGCTGGCCGGGGGCAAATCTGTCCCCGAGGTCGCCGATTCTTGTCGCAACCGCAAGCGCATCAATGGCCGGATCCGGAATTCCTCCGTAATCAACTTTCAGCATCGGCGAGCTCAACACGGCGCATTTGAATGCGTCGGGATATTTTTCAATATACATGGCAGCGGCGGCGCCGCCCATGGAGTGCGCAAACAGGAAGAGCGTCTTTGTCAGGCTGTGCGGAATAACCACCTTCTCCATGAAGGCGTGAATGTCATCCACATATTCCTCAAAGGAATCCACGATGACCCGCTGATCCTCAAATTCGCGTTTGCGGTCGCTTTTGCCATGCCCTCTGAGTTCAACGAAGAATACGGAATAGCCCGCCTCATAGAAGCGATATGCGGTCTCATGATATTTACCGAAGAATTCACAGAAGCCATGCACAATCACCACCGAAGCCTGTTCTTCGGGATTGATCGCCTCATGGTAATGAATGTTCAGCTGATCGGTAGACTCGAAATAACCTTCTGCTGTATGTTCCGCAAGCCAGGGCTGAAGCTTCTCCTGGGCAAATCTGCGGTAGGATTCATGCATTGTCACAGACCTCCTGAATTACCCGCTGTGCGATATCGGGATAATTGGTGATCACGGCATTGACGCCAAGCTGCGTGCACATGCGGATGTATTCCGGTTCATTGACCGTCCATGTGTTGACCGCAAGTCCTTCCTTCCGTGCTTCCTGCATGAAGTTGTCAAAGCGCAGATTGACAAACCACGGATGAATCGCATCAACCCCGAACTGTTTCGCATAGGCCGCAAAGCCGATCGGCCCGTCCTGGCAAAGGAAGGCGGTGGGAGCGGATGGATTGAGTTTCTGCAGTCTAAGGATGGAATGATGGTTGAATGAGGAATAGATCACCCTGTTTTCCATGTTGTACTTCTTTGTCATCTCAAGAATCTTTTCCTCGATTCCCGCATAATCAAAAATGCTTGTTTTCAGTTCAATATTGATGGTGAGATCCGTCGGTTCAATCAGTTCAAACACCTCGCTCATCAAAGGAATATCGCAATGCGCATAGCCTTCAATGGTTTTGTTGAAATTGAAACGGCGCAGCTCTTCGAGGGTATAGTCTTTGACAAACCCCTTTCCGTCGCTGGTGCGATCAAGCCATTCATCATGCATCACGACGATCTGACCGTCCTTTGTCAGCTGGATATCCAGCTCGATGCCGTCCGCTTTCATATCGGCTGCGAGCTGAAATGAAGGAAGTGTATTTTCCGGGGCATAGCCGCTGGCGCCTCTGTGTCCCCATACCAATGGTTTTTTCATACTCTGTTTCTTTCTATGTGTATTTCAATCATATGACCAAAACATGCGGAATGCCAAATAAGGTTTTGTTTTTTTGCCAAATTCACAGTTCTTCTGTGAAAAAGTTTCTGTTCGATAGTAAAATGAAATACAGAAGATTTCTTAATCAAATAATAAGGGAGCATTCACATCATGTTTAAAAATTTCAACAAACTGGAGAAGTCATGGATCTACTATGACATCGGCAACTCCGCTTTCACAATGATGGTTTCCACCATCATTCCGATCTGGTTCAATACCCTGGCTGACAAGGGCGGCCTGACTGACGCGCAGTATCTTGCCCAATGGAGCTTCGCAACATCCATTGCAACGATCTGCACGGCCTTCATGGGGCCGATCTTCGGATCCATCTCGGACAACCGTGGCTTCAAGAAGCCGATGTTCCAGTTCTTCCTGCTCGTCGGTGCGGACTTATATCGTTGCCAAGGTCTGCTATCAGACAACCCTTGTATTGTATGACTCGATGCTGACGGATGTCACCACTCCTGAAAGAATGGACCTCGTCTCCTCACAGGGCTATGCCTGGGGCTATATCGGTTCCTGCATCCCCTTCCTGGCGGCGCTGATGCTTTACTTCCTGGGCACAAAGAACATCATCCCGATCAACATTGCCATCATGCTCGACTTCATCATCGTCGCCTTATGGTGGTTCGGTGTATCCCTGCCGCTGCTCAAAGGCTATCAGCAGAACCATTATGTGGAAACAGATGCCAATGCGATCAGCGAAAGCTTCAAGAGACTGGGCAGAACTCTGACTCACCTCTTCAAGGAAGAAAAGAAAGTCTTCTGGTTCCTGCTTGCTTTCTTCTTCTACATTGACGGTGTCTATACCATCATCGATGAGGCGGTTGCGATCGGAACATCGCTCGGTCTTGATCAGATGGGACTGCTGGTTGTGCTTCTTCTGACCCAGGTTGTCGCCTTCGCATTTGCGACCCTGTTCGGAAAGCTCTCCCAGAAATACAGTTCCCTCACCCTGATCTCCGTATGTATCGGCGGCTACTTCGTGGTTGCGATCTATGCGCTGTTCATGAAGGCCTTATGGCAGTTCGGCGTCATGGCATTCATCGTCGGCATGTTCCAGGGTGCCATCCAGGCGCTCTCCCGCTCCTATTACGCACAGATCATTCCGGCTAATGCCTCAGGCGAATACTTCGGTCTTTATGACATCTGCGGCAAAGGCGCAGCCTTCATGGGAACAACCCTTGTCGGTATCACCGTTTCGATCACAAAGAGTGTCAACGTTGCGGTTGCCACCCTCGGCATCCTCTTCGTGCTCGGTTTCATCTTCTTAAGAAAATCAAGCTCTCTCAATTCCTGATCACCCATTATAACTTCAAAGGTCCGCCGCGGCGGACCTTTTCAAATGGTTTCAATGATTGTCTTTCCGTCTTTCTTTGCGGCAAGAAAGAGGGTCAGATTCTGTGTATCAGAGACCGCCGCAAACGGGAAGTCCACATTGGTGCCGACACCCCATGAGCCGTCCTTTGCCAATGTGATCAATGACATCGCTTCGGCTTTGCCATTGCGGCGGCGCAGTTTTTCATCCAGCTCATCCACGGCTTTCTGTGCCGCCTGCATGGCGGAATATCCCTGGCTCATATAAAACACTGCCAGAAAGCTCAGAGAGCCTTTGATAATCTCTTCGCCAAGGCCCGTCGCAGCTGCTGCGCCGATCTGTGAATCGGCATAATAGCCGCTGCCGCAAAGCGGAGAATCGCCCACCCTTCCCGGATCTTTCATAAAGAGTCCGGATGTGGATACGGCGGCGCACATACTGCCGCTTTCATCAAGGGTCAGGAAACAGACCGTGTCATGGCCGTCATAGGCGGACAGTTTTTTCAGTCTGTCTTTTTCTTTTTCGTAGATTTCTCTGGCCTCATCAGTCAGATTGTCACGCTTCTCAAAACCGTTTTCCTGTGCATAGAGCTCAGCCCCTTTTCCGCAAAGGAAATTATTGGCTTCCCGCACCGAAAGAGAGCGGGCAACGCGCACGGGTGAACGGAAGCCTTCAATCGCTGCGACCGCCCCGAAATGAAGCGTATCGCCGTCCATGAAGCCGCCATCGAGCAACACATGTCCGGTTCTGTCCGGTCTGCCGCCATAGCCGACGGAATGAAACTGAGGTTCATCCTCCACCGCCGAAACGCCTTCCACGGCCGCATCGGAAGCACTGCCGCCTTTGGCAAGGATGTCAGCGCTGATTTCAGCACCGAGCAAACCCATTTTCCAGGTTGCGATTGCTGCCCAGGTCATAATTACCTGCTGAACGCATCGGGAAGATCATTCTCAAGCAGAATGGTATCTTCACCGGTGGTGCTCATATAAACGTATGCAAGCGCCTCTTTGACAGTGTCAAACACAAACACCTGCTCCATATCAAATCCGCTTTCCTGAAGGCCGTCATAAATCGGCTTTGTCTGTGTTTTGCCGACCAGGATGACCACATCCGCGCGGTCTTTCATCTTACGGCCGAATTCACGGTTGATTTCATCCTGCGCCTTGCCAAGATCAATCATACCCGGTGTCACCACCACCCGTTTCGGGGGCATGGTGGAAAGCACATTGAGCGCCATCGCGCTTCCGGAAGGATTGGAGTTGAAGGCATCGTCGATGAATCTTCTGCCGTTGATCGTCTTGATTTCAAGGCGGTGCTCAACCTGCTTCATCGTTTTGACGGCACGCTGGATGACTTTCCAGTCTACGCCGAGATATCTGGCCGCCGCGATTGCGGAAAGAATATTCTGGATATTATGCTCGCCGAGCAGTCTTGTTTCAAAGGGAATCCTCTCACCGTTGTTGATGACGGTGAAGCGGCTGCCGTTTCTGTGATAGCTGATATCGACCGCCCGGTAATCCGCCTTCTCATAATAGATGCCGTAAGTCACGGTTTTCACCGGATTCTTCACCTGATAGGAACGGATGAATTCATTGTCATAATTGAGAATGCCGATGCCGTCCGCCGGCAGCAGTTCAATCATCTGCATCTTTTCTTTGATGATGTTTTCCTGGCTGCCGAAGGTTGCCAGATGCTGGGGACCGATGGTTGTCACAACACCGATCGACGGATGGATGAAATTCATCAGTTCCGTGATATCACCGACATGGTCGGCACCCATCTCGCAGATGAACACCTTGTGGATCGGCTTGAGCATTTCACGGATCGTGCGGGTGATGCCCATCGGTGTGTTATAGCTTGCCGGGGTCATCAGGGAGTTGTAAGCCTCCGAGATCATCGCCTGCATGATATTCTTGGTTGAAGTCTTTCCATAGCTGCCGGTGATGCCGATTTTGATCAGATCACTGTGATCAGCCAGAATCTGCTTTGCCTCATTGAGATAGCGGCTGCGGATCGCCGCCTCCATGGGGGAAGTGATCCATGCCATCGGATAAATCAAAAGCCAGGGCGCACCAAGCGCAGCCAGCGGTGTCAGGGAATACAGCTTCGCAGCGATCAGCAGGCCGATTGCCAGCAGTGACAGAATAACTGTGACAACGATCTGCCGTTTCACTCTGGCCGTATAAACCAGCGGCTTGATATAGCTTTTGTTTTTTTCGCGCATGAACTGGACACAGCCGCATCCAGCCAGCAGCACACACAGAGCGATCAGCTTTGCATTGCCATTCAGCAGTCCGATCACCAGGCCGATGGCGAAGACTGCCAGACTGACCAGAATGCCCCGGCGGTTTGTGTTCAGGCTGTCTTTGATCCAGCCTGTATAGCGGCCAATCTCATAGCGGTTCTGCTGGAACATATGCAGCGCATGTTTGGTCGGAATCACCATTGCGAATGCGCATGATAACGCAAGCAGTATTTTCAGAATCATTTCATATCTCCCTTCAGGAAAATATCCAGCACAGCGTTGAATCTTGCAGCCTGGTGCCAGTATGCCCAATGGTCATCGCCTTCAAAGATGGCAAGTCCCGCGTCGGGCATCGTCTTTTCCATCATCTGTCCCATCCATAAAGGCGCGGCGGTATCCTGATCGCCCCACACCAGCAGAACGGAACATTTCACATCTTTGAGAATGTCACTGACATCATCATTGACCACTTTGACAAAGGTCGCACGCATCACGCCCTTCGCATTGCGGTAGTCCTCGGAGCCGGAACGGTTCTGCAGCTCTTCCAGTTTTTTTGTCTGTCCGGTTGCCTTGAGCAGCCATTTGCCGGCTTTGTATGCCTTTGTACGGATCTGATAATCCAGCCCGTGCTTGGGACGGATGCCGGCAGCTCCGGTCAGGCACATCTTCCTGACATTTTCCGGATACATTGCCGCATAGCGGATCGCCACCCGGCAGCCGAAGGAATGGCCGATGAGGATCGGTCTCACAATGCCGTTTTTCTCAATGAATTCCGCGAGAAAATCACGGTATTCGGGTACTCCCCAGGCTTCGGGCGGATCAGATGATTCGCCGAATCCGGGAAAGTCCAGACTGTATACATGGAAACGGTCCTTGAGGTGTTCGAAGATCTGGTCCATCATCTCCATATTCTGGCCCCAGCCATGGAGCAGGATCACATCATTGCCGCTTCCTTCTTCCTTGCAGGCGGTTTTCACGCCTTTGATTTCTTCAAATTTCTTCATATCGCCTAATATTTTACTTCAAATATCGGACAAGCCCAACCCAAAACAAAAGACAATCCTTAAAAGACTGCCTTTTTGTGTCATCAGGATCCGTTATTTTTCTTGCGTTCCTTCTTTTTGCGCGGTTTTTCACGGCGTGAGGCCTCTCTTCTGATTCTGAAGCAGACCCCTTCGGGAAGGTTTTCAGCACTCACCCGATAGCCGTAGGTCGTCGCCACGCGGTAGACAATCGACAGGCCCAGACCGAACTTCCCGTCATTTCCCTTCTCATAAGGGCGGAACAGTTTCTCCTGCAGCTCCTCATCGATTTTGGGACCGTCATTGACCACCCAGAGTTCCCCGTCGCGCAGTCTGATCCGGATGAATGTTTTCGCATAGCGCAATGCATTGTCGATCAGATTTTCAACCACAATGCGCCACGGCTCCTCTTCGCCATGGAACATCACTTTGTCATCGATGTCGCGGATGAATTCGATTTCCGGACGGATGACTTTCAGCGACAGCAGTGTCATCTCGATAATCCGCGCCATGTTGAGGGTTTCCCCTTCCTCGCAGTCATCAAGCAGATATCCCATCTTGTTGAGAACGATCAGGCTCTGTACCTTCTTTTCCAATCTCGAGGCATGTTCAATAATCACATCAACTGATTTTTCCAGTGTCTCATACGGATAGATGCCGTCCTTGATCGCCTCGCCATAAGACTTGATTGTGGCGATGGGGGTTTTCAGATCGTGGGAGATATTCTGGATCATCTCCTCTTTTTCACGGTTCTGCCTGTCAAGTTCCGTCGACATTTCCACCAATGCGTCGGCGACTTCGCCGATTTCATCATTGCGGCTGATATTCAGCGATGCATCGGGATCATCATTTTTGATCTTGGTGATATAGTTCTTGATCTGTGACAAAGGAATGATCAACGTTCCCACCCATAACATCAGGAATACGAACAGAGCGCTGACAAACAGCAGATTGAGCATGACCACGCCGTTGATCAGGGATTGCTGAAACTGCACACGATAGGCATTGGCCAGCACGGAAATCAGATAATCGCCGTTTTTCAGCTGCGTCACGCTGAACAGATATTCTTCGGAGGTTTCGTTATTGTAAACCTGTATCCTGTCATCCACCGTACCGGAAATACCCGACTGCGTCATTGTGCGGATGCGTTCCACGAAGAATGAATCCATCTTCTCGCCGCTGATCGAAAGCACCCGGTCATCCGAAGGCTGATAGATGAAATCAACCACATCCGGGTTGGGTTCCAGCTGCGGAACCTTATCGGGATTCTCCTCAATGTAACTGATCAGGGTTGTCTGCGAATTGTGCAGAATACGGAACATCTCCGTTTCGGAAAAACGGTCGATAGACGGTGAAAGGAATATCAAAACAAAGCCCGCAAAAATGACAATGAATAAAAATACAATGGTCAAAAGCTGCTGGGTCAGCGACAGCTGCCGCAGCCACATGCGGATGCGCTTCATCAGCTGAGCCTGTATCCGAATCCGTAGATGGTGTGGATGGAGAGATTCGGCATCTTCTTGCGCAGTCTGCGCAGGGTGTCATCAACCACGCGGTCGCTTCCGTAATAATGCTCATCCCAGACTCTGGTCAGGATCTGCTCACGCGGAAAAGCGGTTCCGCGGTTGTTGACAAACATCATCAGAAGATCGAATTCCTTGGTTGTCAGATCAATCTGAACGCCGTTCTCGTAAACGGTTCTCTGCGCCTCGTCGATCTCATAGCCGTCCACACTCACCTTCTGGTTTTCATCGCGGTAGGTGCGGCGGATGATATTGTTCACGCGCAGCACGAGCTCCTTGGGTGAAAAAGGTTTGGTGATATAGTCATCACTTCCCTTTTCCAGACCGATGATCCGGTCGAATTCCTTGTCACGGGCGGACATGAAGATGACCGGCACATCCGGGGCATACGAGCGGATCTGCTCGATCAGATCAAAACCGGACTTGTTGCCCAGCATGATATCCAGCACCCATAAATGAATGTCATCATCGCTGGTATGAATGGATGCCTCGTCAAAGGTCAGATAAGAGCGGACTTCATATCCTTCCTTTTCCAGATATCTTTTCACCAGCTCGTTGAGATCTTTTTCATCCTCAACAATTCCTATTACTTTTTTCATAAGCTTCTCCATTGTCATTTTAGCATGTTTTGAAACGACTTTCTTTGCCTCAACGAAAAAGAAGGAGGACAGTCTCATTCTGCCTGCCTTCCCTCTTGTTTCATGTATCTGTTTCTGCTGATCAGCCGTCGTTGGAATTGGCGTTGCCGGAGTCATCACTGTCGGCATTTGTTTCACCAAGCACGTTGAGCTGATAGGTGGACTCGCTCAGGGAATACCTGACCAGCTTATCCGAAGGCTGGTCAACCAGAAGCTGGAATTCCTGCAGTCCGGGCAGCGCATCCTTCATATCAACATAGACGTTGATATCCTCAACATTGATCTTGGCAATGTTTTCCTTCGTGCCGTAAACGGTGACCGAGGTGGTCGTCTTGTTGTCCGGCTGGGATGCCTTGTAGTTGTTGATGTTGTTGCGGTAGTTGATCGGCACATTCTCAATCACCCGGCTGACCTCATCGCCCAGAGTCACATTCATGGTGATCTGGTTGATATTGGAGCTGTTGACACCGGCCGGCAGAACAATCGGCCTTAAGATTGTGGAGTCTTTTGTGATTGTGGAGGCATTGAGTGTGACAACCACTTTTTCAATGCCGGAAAGCACCGTTTCAGAACCGTAAATGGTAACCGTCTGCTGATCGGTTGTGATATTGGCGATGGCTTTGCCGTCGGGAACCTCACCGGAAACCTGAACCTCAATGGAAACCGTCTTGTTCGGGGAAGTCACCGGCACAGTGACATGCACGGTATCCGGAACGATATCCGCCTTGACCGGGGAACCGCTGGAATCATATGCGACCAGACGCGCATCCTGTTCAAAGTCATCCGCCTTGCCGCCGACATCGATAAGCGCCTTGACGAAGGCAATGGTATCCAGGGTGTCACGCGAAGCTCTGACATTGACCTTCGTATATTCAAACACCGGGGTGCCGACACTGTATACCGCCTCCATTTTGTCGCGGTTGATGAAATCCCATGACAGATCAAACTGCTGGGTGGTCTTCTTTTTCAGAGTGATATTGACGACGGTCGGATCCACGACAACTCTGACATTGTCGCCGAATCCCTCGCCGGTGAGTCTGACTTCATGGGCTCCTTCGGTCAGACCTTCCAGATCCGCCACAACCGTTCCGCCGGAGCTGACCGCATTGATGACATTGGCCGCCTCGCCCGTGACGTGGATATCAGCTGTTTCCGGCAGACCGGACAGCTCGAATGTGTCTGTATTGTATTTGGCTGTGACCGTCACATTTTCCAATGAGCGGCTTGAGCGCAGGGATGAAGTGTAAACGGAAGTCATGGAATTGAAATTGACCACGACATACAGCAGCACCGCCAGAATGAAGGCGACGAGCTTTCCGTGCTTGTTGTTGAAGAGAAGTCTGTCAATGACGGTGGAGAACCAGCGGACCGCTCTGAGCAGTCCGTCTTCGACATGCTGGTAAGTATTCGCCATTTTCCTGGACTGTTCGGCGATGCGGTTGGCAAGCTCGGTTTTATTTTCATTTTCCGAAATGGCGAGTTCTTCATCGTCATCCAGATAGCGATTCTTTTCCTGTTCGCTCATTGCTGTGTTCCTCCTTTCTGTTTTGCGGAGGCACCGCTTTGATCATCGGGAAGCTGATCAACCATTTCGAATGTTTTGGTCAGTTCGCCTTTGAATCCGACAATCTTGGAAATATCAAGCATTGCCGTGTCATATTTCTCATCGTCCCCGTCACGGATCACATGGGAGTATTGCTTGCGGCTTGCCTCACGGGCAGCAGCCACCTCCTCGGGTGTCATTCTGCGCTGGGAACCGGTTCTGTCAATCTTTTCCTGTGCTTTTGCATGACGCGCATATTCCGCGTTTGCCTGCACCTGGACAGTCTCGCTCATGCGTCTGCTCTGGTCCGGATAACTCGGCTTCGGTCTGGCTTTGCGGTGAGGCAGCTTCATCTCAGCCGCTTCCGCTTCGGCATCGGCTTCCTTCTGGATCCGTTCAATCTCGCTGTTAATATCAACCGGTTCAGCCGGTTCTTCCGGTGTTTCTTTCCTGACTGGTTCCGTACCTTCCGCCGGTTTCACTTCCTCAACTTCGATCTTTCCGCTGACCGGTTCAGCCTGTTTCTTGATGGCAAGCTTGCTGAAAACACCGGTACGCTGCTTGGCTGTCTGTGCCTTGGTATCATCAATGATGATGCTAGCCTCACGCTGTTGTGAATCATTGTGCACTTCGGTCACTTCACCGCAGATGACACGCATCAGATAATTTCTCAGCTGCTGTCTGTCCACCTGGAAAATCTGGCCGCTCTGGGTGACCGATACATTGCCGGTCTCCTCTGAGACGACGATGGTCACCGCATCGGTGATCTCACTGATCCCGATGGCAGCTCTGTGACGGGCGCCATAGCGGGAAGGCAGTTCCATATTGGTGGGCGGGAAATAGGCCGATGCACAGGCGATCTTGTCACCTTGGATAATCACCGCGCCGTCATGCAGAGGCGTGCTGGTGACGAAAATCGAAGTCAGCAGTTCCGCGGTCACATCGGAATTCATTCTGGTTCCGGTCTGGATAAAGTCCTCAAGAGAATGGACCTGTTCGATGGAAATCAAAGCACCGGTCTGATCCTTGCTCAGCAGCATGACCGCCGTGACAATCTGATCAACCAGATTTTCCTTCTCATCCCCGGTCAGGGTTGTGATCCTGGAAAGCATATTGGATTTGCCCATTCTTTCAAGCAGCGCTCTGATTTCAGGCTGGAAGACAAGAATGACCGCGAGGAATCCCCAGTTCAGGAACATATCCGCCAGATACTGGAGCGTTTTTAGGCCGAAAAATTTTGCCAGACCGTCGATGACAATGATAAAAATCACGCCTTTGAAAATCTGGATTGTCCGCGAATTGTTGCGGACGATTCTCAGCGCATAATAAATAATGAACCAGAGAATAAATATATCGGCAAACATCACCGTAATCGTACGGATGTTTTCAAATGTCAGATTCAGGTTATAAGCAGACAGAGTAATCACCCCTTTTTTAACTTTTCCATTATAGCATACCGCAGAAAACGTTCCTATTGCCCAAAATTGAGAAAAAGGCAGGCATCAGATCCGCCTGCCCTGAAAGCTCATCTGTTCACACGGCCAATCTGCCAAGGTCTGCCCGGTGATAGTAAATCGCCGTCAATACCGTGCACACAAGCCAGCCGGCCGGATAACCCATGAAAATGGGGATGATTGTATTGGAGATGAAATTGGCGGTGATAAACAGATAAATCTGTCTGAAAATGACAAACGAGAAAATCATCATCAGCATCGGTGCCTTGGTGTCACCGCTGCCCCTGAGCGCTGCCGACTGGATATTGGACGAGCAGGTCAGTGCATAGAACGGCGAGATCCACCGGATCATCATCACGCCGTAATCGACCACTTCCTTTTTCGGATTGAAGAAGGCGACCAGCTGGGGAGCGAAGATCATGACCGGAATCATCGGAATGACAGTTGCCGCAAGCGACAGCATCAGGCCGGTTCTGACGCCCTGTCTGACCCGGTCCACTCTGCCCACGCCGATATTCTGGCCGACAAATGTCGTGGTTGCCAGACCGATCGACTGCATAGGCAGTAACATCAATGCATCAATCTTGGAATAAGCGGTCCAGCCTGACATGCAGTCAGCACCGAAGTGATTGATATAGGACTGCACGAAGATATTGGAAAAGGAAATGATCGCCATCTGCAGGGCTGCCGGAATTCCCACGCGGATAATTCTGGCCAGAATATCCCAATGCATTTTCAGTTTTGAAAGACTGATCCTTACGCACGCTTCTGTTTTGAACAGCGTCATCATGACCAGAACAGCCGAGACCATCTGGGCAATCACGGTCGCATAGGCAACCCCTTCCACACCCATATGGAAGACGATGACAAACAGCAGATCGAGCACGATATTGATCAGCGCAGCCGCGGCCAGGAAGTAGAACGGACGCTTCGAATCGCCGACCGCTTGGAGAATGCTGGCGCCGATGTTGTAGAACATCAGCCCGGAAACACCGCCGAAATAGATGGTCAGATATTTTGATGCAACCGGATAAACCTCGGACGGCGTGTTCATGATGCCGAGCATCACCGGCATCATCACCAGTCCCAGCACCGTGATCACAACTGCCAGAGCGAATGTCATGACAATGGCGGTATGGACGGTATCGGACACTTTATCCTCCTTGCCTGCCCCGAAATATTGAGAAATGACAACGGAGGCACCGCTGGAAAGTCCCATGAAAAAGCCGATGAGCATATTGATGATCGGGCCGACCGTTCCGACTGCCGAGAATGCCTCATTGGAAACGAAATTGCCGACCACCCAGCTGTCCACCATGTTGTAGAGCTGCTGGAAGATATTGCCAAGCAGCAGCGGGATGGCAAAGCGGATAATCAGCTTTGTGATATTGCCCTCCGTCATCTTTACGCCTGCGCTTTTTTGATTGTCTGCCATAAACACCTCCCCTTTCCATTGTCACTCCATGCAATACAATAATACAATCCGGTTTTCAGATCATTTCCATTGCCCGCTCTTATGCGAAAAAAGCGAGGCATCATGCCCCGCCTTTTCTGATTGATGTGCTGTTTTGACTCAGAGAACTTCGCCGTTGGACTCGCAGACCTTCTTGTACCACCAGAAGGAATCCTTTCTGGATCTTGAGAAGTCGCCGGTACCGTCATCATGTCTGTCGACATAGATGAAGCCGTATCTCTTTGCATATTCGCCTGTGGATGCGGATACCAGGTCAATCGGTCCCCATGTGGTGTAGCCGATCAGCGGCACGCCGTCCTCAACCGCCTCGCCCATCGCCTTGATGTGCTCGCGGAAATAGGAGATTCTGTAATCATCGTGGATGGAGCCGTCTTCCTCAACCTTGTCAAAGGCGCCAAAGCCGTTTTCAACAACCATCAGCGGCAGATGCGGATAGCGCTCCGCGATCTTGTTGAGTGTCCATCTTAAGCCGATCGGGTCAATCTGCCAGCCCCAGTCGGAAGCTTTCAGATAAGGATTCTTGACACCCAGGGACATATTGCCTGCGGTTACCTCGGCATCATTATGGGTTGTGACGCAGTTGGACATGTAATAGGAGAATGTGTACATGTCAACAGTGCCTTCCTTGAGGATTTCCTCATCACCCGGCAGGATGAAGGAAGGATCGACGCCCTGTTTCTTCCAGATCGCCTTTGCGTATGCGGGATATTCGCCTCTGACATGAACGTCGCCGCACAGGTTGTTCTTCAGATCATCCTCATACTGCGCCGCCAGCAGATCCGCCGGATCGCAGGTGAGCGGATAGAGAGTGATATGGCAGATCATGTTGCCGATCATGAAGTCAGGATTGATTTCATGGCCCTTCTTGACCGCCAGGGCGGAAGCGATGAATTCATGATGCAGCGCTGTCCACTTGTGCTGTGTGTCGCTCTTGATGTCGGAAAGCTTGATCGGTTCGGTGGCGTTGATGTCCTCATCCTCCATCAGACCGAGGCTGTACATATTGCTCATGCCGCCGGACAGTGACATCAGCGGTGTGTTGATTTCATTGAATGTCAGCCAGTATTTTACTTTGTCCTTGTAACGGGTGAAGATGGTTTCGCAATACTTCACAAACAGATCAACGGTCTTTCTGGAAAGGAAGCCGTGATACTTTGTGACGATTGCCCACGGAATCTCATAATGGCAGATAGTGACCAGCGGTTCAATGTTGTACTTTTTGCACTCATCAAACACGCTGTCATAGAATGCCAGACCTGCCTCATTGGGTTCTTCGTCATCGCCATTGGGATAAATTCTGCCCCAGTTGATGGAAAGACGGAATACATTCCAGCCCATCTCTGCAAACAGAGCGATGTCCTCTTTGTAGTGATGATAGAAATCAATTGCCTCATGTGACGGATAGAATGCGTTCGGGTCTGTGACCGGCAGGAAGGTTCTGGGTGTCTTCGCATTGCCGCCCAGCAGCATATCCGGAACACTTAAGCCTTTGCCGTCTTCCAGATAAGCGCCTTCGCACTGGTTCGCCGCTACCGCGCCGCCCCATAAAAAGCCCTTCGGGAAACTCATAGATTATAATCCTCCTGTTTCTGATACTTCTATTTTAATGGAAAAGACCTTCGCTGTGAATTCAAACGAAGGTCTTCATTCATGTTTTGCATCTCTTTCAGGCACCGCTGTTCTGACCGGTTTCAATGATCACATCGGTTTCCTTGCGGACGGCAAACCAGAGTTTGGTGCCGTCGGCTTCCGGATCCTCTTCGGTTTCTTCGAGCCTGAGCGGTTCAAAGCCGAGATGTCTCATCACTTCGCAGTTTTCCATGCGCACCGGCTCATCCTTTTCAAAATTGTAATGATAGGGTGTGCTCACGGCATCCGGGCCATAGACCGCCACATCCGGATCCAGCGAAATCACCGAAAGCAATACAGTGCTTCCCTTTGAGAAACGCAATACGAAATCGCGAGTCATGTTCACCATGAACGTGAAGATGCCGTTTCTTCTGTATGCCTTTGTCACATAGGCATTGGAATAAAGCAATGCCTCCCCCTGCATCTGTTTTCTGGCGGTGTCCTCACAGGCCGGATAAGCAAGTGAAGGAAACATGGATGCGCACAGTGTATAGTGCTCCAGATACATCCAGTCGCTCTCAAGCGAAAGCGAATCATAGAGTTCCTTCGAATATAACAATTGATTCACATTGCAATGGACCGCGGACAGATCGGCAATGATGCGCATCTCATCATCATAAACAAGCAATACAATCCGTTCGCTGTCCGTTTCCGGCCAGGCAAAAAGACAGTAGACATGATTCTGATCATCCTCTTCGATGTCATAATCATTGATCCAGCTGCCGCCCATATAGTTTTCCATCATTTCATCCACGGAAAAAGGCAGCCATTTTTCCAGCCGTTTCAGGGATCTGCGAAGGTATTCATAAGCATTCTTTTTCATCGGCATAATCATAGCAGAATATTCTTTGGCACCATATGTGCAGTTTTCATGAAATCATGTCCGCAGTGATTATCAAAGAGACAAAAATCAAGTAATATGAATGGTACAGAATAAACGGAGGTTTAATCATGCATTGCACAAAAAAGATTCTGGATGATCTGCTCTGGGTCGGAGCGGATGATCGCAGACTGACCTGTTTTGAAGGCGTCTACGGCGTACCGGACGGAGTTTCCTACAACTCCTATCTGATGCTGGATGAAAAGACAGTCCTCTTTGATACAGTTGACAAGGCGGTTGCCCGCACATTCTTTGACAACGTGGCCTATGGCCTCAACGGCAGAAAACTGGACTATCTTGTGATCCACCATATGGAACCTGACCACGCCGCCACCATTGAAGATCTGATCTACCGCTACCCTGACACAACCATCGTATGCAGCGACAAGATCAAGGCGATGCTCGCGCAGTTCTTTGACTATGACATGAGCGGAAAGATTCATCTGGTCAAGGAAGGCGATGTGCTGAACACCGGCAAACACGAGCTGACATTCGTCAATGCGCCGATGGTCCACTGGCCTGAAGTCATGATGAGCTATGACAAGACAGACGGCATCCTCTTCACAGCCGATGCCTTCGGCACATTCGGAGCGCTCAACGGCCGCATCTTTGCGGATGAGGTTGACTTCATGCACGACTGGCTGGATGAGGCAAGAAGATACTATACAAACATCGTCGGCAAATACGGCATGCAGGTGCAGATGGTTCTGAAGAAGGCCGCTGCCCTGGATATCAAATATGTCTGCCCTCTGCATGGCTTTGTATGGCGCAGGCACTTCGGTGATTTCCTTGAGAAGTACAATCTCTGGAGCACCTACACCCCGGAAATCAAGGGCGTATGCCTTGCTTATGCAAGCGTCTACGGACATACGGAAAACATGGCCAACATCCTTGCGGCGAAACTCTCCGACCGTGGGGTTCCGGTTGAGATGTTTGACACATCGGTGATTCCGGCAAGCTATATTGTTTCCAGCGCATTCCGCAATTCACATCTTGTCTTTGCGGCAACCACATACAACGCAGGCATCTTCGTCACCATGGAGAACCTGCTTCATGACATCGTTGCCCACAGCCTGAAAAACCGTAAGATCGCATTATTGGAAAACGGCTCCTGGGGACCGATGAGCGGCAAGCTGATGAAGGACATGCTGGCAAAACTGCCCGGCACCGAATTCATCGAAAACACCATCACCATCAAGTCCTCCATGAAGAAGGAAACACTGGATCAGCTGGATGTACTGGCCGATGCGATCGCAAAGGATGTCAATCCTTCCTTCTTCGAAAAGAAAGCGGAACCTGCCGCCGCACCTGCACCCGCACCGGTTGTCAAGGCGGAAGTTTCCGTGGATCCGACCGCCTTCTTCAAATTCAGCTACGGTCTTGAAATTCTCACCTCCCAGCTGGATGGCAAGGATTACGGCTGCGTGATCAATTCCGCTGCCCAGGTATCCGAAGGCGATCTCAAGAAAGTCGCTGTTTCCGTCATCAACAAGAACAACACCGCCGACATCATCAAAAAGAGCGGAAAGTTCAATATCTCCGTGCTGACTGAGGACGCACCGTTTGATCTCTTCAAGCACTTCGGCTTCCAGTCCGGCAGAGACACCGACAAGTTCGCGGGTGTCTCCTACAATGACAGACTCGCCAACGGCATCCGCTATCTGCCGCAATACACCAACGCGGTCTTCGGATGCGAAGTCATCCATACAATCGATCTGGGTGTCTCCACCCTCTTCATCGCCGATGTGACCGAGGCAAAGGTATTAAGCAATGCGCCTAGTGCAACCTATGCATACTACCATGCCCATATCAAGCCGAAGAAGCAGCCTGAGCCTGAGCAGAAGGAAGGCTACAGATGCAAGATCTGCGGTTACTTCCATGAGGGAAGCGAGCTAGCGGATGACTATGTATGTCCGTTATGCAAACACGGCAAGGATGACTTTGAATATGTTCCGGCTGTCAAAGTCGAAAAGAAAAAGGGCTTCATCTGCAAGATCTGCGGCTACTTTGAACCGTATGAAGGCGATGAGCTGCCCGCTGACTACCAGTGCCCGGTATGCAAGCACGGCAGAGATGATTTCGAACCTGCTGAACAGTAATCCGGCTGAATTCAAAGAGTGCGCCGCAATGAGCGCACTCTTTTTCATTTGTCTGTTTTCTGAATGATTCTGAATCAGAGATCGGAAAGATCGTCGCCGTTGCTTGCGATGACCTTCTTGTACCAGAAGAAGGAATCCTTGCGGGAGCGTGCCATGGAGCCCTTGCCCTCATCATCCATAACATAGATGAAGCCGTATCTCTTTCTCATTTCGCCTGTGCCGGCGGAAACGACGTCGATGCATCCCCATGTGGTGTAGCCGATCAGATCAACGCCGTTGGCAATTGCCTTGTCCATCGCTTCGATGTGCACACGGTAGTATTCGATTCTGAACGGATCGTGGATGGAGCCGTCTGCCTCGACGGTATCATATGCGCCAAGACCGTTTTCAACGACCATGATCGGCAGATGATATCTGTCATAGATCATTTCAAGATAGTATTCCAGACCGTCCGCATCGGTAGCCCAGCCCCAGTCACTGTACTTGAGATATTCATTCTTTGCGCCAAGGGAGAAGTTGCCGCCGACCATATCCTTGACCTTGTGGGTTGTCACGAGGTTGGACATGTAATAGGAGAATGTATACATGTCGACTGTGCCGCGGGCCAGATCATCCAGGTCTTCCTCGGTGATGTCGAGTTTGACGTTGTGTTCATTCCAGAGTCTTGTCGCATATGTTCCATATTCACCAAGGCACTGCACATCGCCGCAATAGAAGATATTCTTTTCCCATGCATGGCGGTTGGCAAGGATGTCTTTGGGATCGCAGGTTGCCGGATACCAGGCAATGCCGCAGATCATGCAGCCGATCATGTTGGACGGATCGATTGCGTGGCCGATCTGAACAGCCTTCGCGCTTGCGACGAACTGATAATGCAGATGCTGGTAGGCATTCTGATAAGCCTCATCAGGCAGATTGCCCAGCATGTCAAGGAACTGGATGGTGTTGTTGATTTCATTGAAAGTCAGCCAGTTATGAACAAGACCCTTGAACTCTGTGAAGCAGGTTGTCGCAAAGCGGACAAAGTGCTCAATGGTTTCACGGTTTTCCCAGCCGCCGCAATGTTCTTCCAGATAGAGCGGAGTATCGAAATGCCAGATGGTGACCAGCGGTTCAATGCCGTACTTGTGCATTTCCTTGAACATGTCACGGTAGAATTCGACGCCTTCCTTGAGCGGTTCCTTTTCCAGTCCGGTCGGATAGAGTCTGCTCCAGGAGATGGACATACGGAACTGTTTGAATCCCATTTCGCCAAACAGCGCGATGTCTTCCTTGTAATGATGATAGCCGTCAACAGCGTCATGGTTGGGATAATGATACTCATCGAGTACCGCGTAATGCGCGCCTTCGGGAAGCTTCTGACCTCTTGTCAGAGTGCCGTGAGTTCCATCCGCCGCAATGTAAGTGATCAGACGCGGAGTGTTGACTGTGCCGCCGGTTGTGACATCAGTCATCGCCGGACCGCGGCCGCCGATGTTCCAGCCGCCTTCCCACTGGTTCGCCGCTACTGCGCCGCCCCATAAGAATCCTTCAGGAAAATGTGCCATATTGAGCTCCTTTCATTTTTCAAATATGTGTTCCTGTATATGTCTGCAGGCCGTTTCAGAAAACCTGCTTCTGTTCACTCGGTACGGAATAAAGCTGAATGGTATGGTCCTTGATCACAAGAGCGGTGAGCCGTCCGCCGTTGCAGCAGCCGGTATCCATGAAGATGGCGCCATGCTCCGGCAGATCCATCCCGCTTTCCACTTTTGTAATGTTTCCGTAGGGATCCACATACAGCGGATCAACAATCGGCGAATGGCCGGCGATGTAAAGCTTGCCGCTGTAATGGCGTTTTCTTCTTAATACGCTTCTGTCTTCCAGCAGCAGCGAATTTCGGTTTTTCTTCGGATTTTCACTGTATCCCGCATGTACGAAAATGCATTCATCACTTTCCGCATACAGCGGAAGGCTTCTGAATACCGGAAGATAGTAAAGAATGTCATGCTTGACATAGAACGGCATTCTCTTTCTTTTGCGGTGCTTGTCAACCAGTTTCTTCTCATGATTGCCCATCAGCCATGTAAAGCGCTCATCGCCGATTTCCCATTTCAGGGCGATCAATTTTTCCACGACCGCCCACTCATCCGGTCCTCTGTCGATGGCATCCCCGAGAAACACAAAAGAATCCTCGTCCGGATTCAGACGGACCAGTTTGAGCAGCTTTTCAAATTCATGGATGCATCCATGAACATCTGTCATGACAATTGTTCTTCTGGACATAATGAAACCGCCACAGGAATTATATCAGCTTATACATACTGTGAAGAAGAAAAGATTGTTTTCATGCATTCCGGAAAACACAAAGCAGAACCATGACAGTCCTGCTTTGTATATGGTGGAGCCGAAGAGATATTGCGTGCTTTCAATCTGCTAAATTCAATCGTATTTCGCAGAATATAACGGCAAAAGGAACCTTTTGTTATTTTCAT